>CAZQOX010000403.1:0-1000 GCA_964594895.1 uncultured Candidatus Bathyarchaeia archaeon | reverse complement strand
CCGGGGCGACCACGACGTTCTGCGGTGGTTCATGGAGAGATTCCCAGAGGAGATCGTCTCCTTCTGCCTAGACACGGGGCACGCCAACATACACGGGAACCTGGACGAGCTCCGAGGGTTCAGGGACAGGCTCACCGTGACGCACATCCACGACAACCGTGGAGACGATGACAGCCACATGCCCCCCGGCTGGGGCACCGTGGACTGGGATAAGGTGAACCGGCTAGTAAACGGTTTCAGAAAACCCCCCAACCTCGAGGTGACCCACAGCCACACATACTTCAGGGGATCGATGGAGGAGTTCCTCGCAGAGACCCGTACGGCGGCGCTGAAACACCTGAAAACCTCTTAACATACGAAAAGTTAGACCATGTCTTTTAAACGCCTTCCCCCCATTTCTTCAATTGATTAGTTTTGAGCAAGAACAAGAAGTGGGACGGATACACGAGCTGGAGCTACCTCGAGCCTGGGGTGGACTACTACCCCTTCAAGCTGGAGCCGCAGGTGGACAGGGTTCCACCATACGACTTCGGGCTCACCAAGGACCAGGAGGACAGGGTCCAGGCGATCATGGAGAAGAACATCGTAATGAGCCTCCACGAGCACCTCGACGTCTTCCCCGCCGAGCCCCTGCCCCGGGCAGCCAAGGCCCGGGTCTTCACTGGCTACGAGGGCTTGGCGTCGTCGGGCTGCGACGTCGTGTTCGACAACTGCGTGTGCTCGACCTTCGACCGGGTCATCGAGTTCTTGGGGATGAGGCAGTGCGACTTCGACCACCAGGGTTTCGTCGTAGTCGCCCGGACGGTGGACGACGTCAAGAGGGCTCACCGGGACGGCAAGGTAGCCATCGTCAACACCGTCGAGCAGGCCAGCGCCATCGACCGCGACGTCGACAAGGTGGATCTCCTCTTCGGCCTCGGCGTCCGAAGCATGGGCATCGTCTACAGCGAGAGCAACACCCTCGGGAGCGGCCTCAGCGAGCTGGGGGACGGCGGCCTCA
>CAZQOX010000402.1:0-1016 GCA_964594895.1 uncultured Candidatus Bathyarchaeia archaeon | reverse complement strand
AATTCGTCTCCCAGACTTACCTCTGGACTTGAATCTAGGTTATACAATTCAAATCGCTAAAAAAATACTCCCCGGCATATTTATTTAATGTGGTGATTTCACCATTTTCACGATTTATACCTTTTTTTCTTAATATTCTGGTTCCTCTATACCTGTCATACACACCCAACCACCATATCTCTAGCGATATTCTTATATCTCTCCGACGCGGTTTCACACACGACTAACCGTCGGTGATTCGATGTCAAAAGTATCAGGAAAAGTCCCCAGAGGATTCACGAGGTTCTATGTTCTGCACCTTCTTACAGAGAGACAGATGACTGGCAAGGAGATCATTTTAGAGGCTGAGAAGCGGAGTAGGGGAGACTGGACTCCATCTCCCGGTCTGATTTATCCGCTCCTCGGGAGGCTGGTGAGGGATGGTCTGATATCTGAGACGGATGAGGGAGGCTTCACCGTCACGAAGAAGGGGGAAGAGGCCTTGCAACAGTACGCCAAGCTCCATCGGCAGCTTGAGCGCCAGCTTGAGCTCGTGAACGAGCTGGGTCTCTCCGTATACTCCAAGGGGAAGTTCGTGGCGGAGGAGTCTATGAACCGGATCAGCGGCGTCGTCTCTTCGGTGTGGGACCAGGTTACTAACAGATCAGGGAAGGCCCAACAAAGTTTTGAGGAAAAGTATGAGGCGTTCCTCTATAACGAGCTTGAGCGGGTTAAGAAGAGGAAGAGTGAAAGAGATCAGCTAGATCAAGAAAACTTGCCTGAATAAACCCCACTGGTTTAAAGTCGATAACTCATCATAGCCTCTTAGATTCTGTGACCCTATATATTGAAACATGAGATTGCATCCGCCTCTTAGCGCCTCTTTTAAGCTTTCGTATCCAAAACCATAACGTTTTTATTTCTACTCTGAGGAAGGGTGGTGCGAGCAATCGCACCCCGTCGGCAGACGGCGGCTACGATCTGACTGAGGCTTTGGCCTCTGGATGAAGTATCGACCTCCAGAGACGGGAACATGT
>CAZQOX010000401.1:0-1040 GCA_964594895.1 uncultured Candidatus Bathyarchaeia archaeon | reverse complement strand
TACTTCCCTGTGGGCGCCGCGAACGCGATGGGGGCTATGGGGAGCTTCCTCTCGATGCCTCCCCAGGGTGCGATGTAGACCCCACCCGGCTGGCTGGCGATGCCTATCATGTCTTCGTCGAGGGCGAGTTCAGCCCACTTCCCAACTCGTCCTATATGGTGGACGTTCCTTATGCCAGAGAAGGCTGCCCCAGCCTCTCTCGCCTTCTTCACCGTCGCCTTCATCACCTCCCGGGCGATGGAGTAGCCGTAGCCCCAGTTCCCGTCGTAGAAACTCGTCGCCGCCCGCTCCTCCAGCAGTGTGGCCTTGGCCCCCGGCTTGAGGAAACCATCCTCTATCGCCTTCACGTATCCGGGTATCTGCTGGACCCCGTGTGAGTCAACCCCCTTCAGGTTGGAGAGCACGAGGCATTCCGAGACCCAGGCAGCCTCCTCATCGGGGGTGCCTGCGGCCTCGAGTATTTTCGCCCCCAGCTCCCTGAGGACGCCGTCATCTATGATCACCAAAACGATCTCCAGAAGATAATCCTTGCATTGAGTATAAAACAGGATTCTCGGGGGATACACGCAGAGTTTATTTAAAATTGCGTCCATAGTTAACCATGATGGAACGAAGAGTTCTAGGCAAGACAAACTACAGGAGCTCCATCGTCACTCTGGGGGGCGCCGTCTTCATCTACCCCATAGAGCAGGAGAAGGGAGACGCCTTCGTGAAACACGCCCTGGACAGCGGCGTGAACCACATCGACGTCGCCCCCACCTACGGTGACGCCGAGGTGAAGCTCGGCAAATGGGTGAAGGAGTACCGGGACGACGTCTTCCTCGGATGCAAGACGGGGAAGAGGACAAAGAAGGAGGCCGAGGAGGAGCTGCGGCGGAGCCTTGAACGCCTGCAGACCGACTACATCGACCTCTACCAGTTCCACGGCCTCGACACCCCCGGGGACCTAGCGACGGTCGTGGGGGAGGCCGGGGCACTGCAGGCATTCAAGGAGGCGAAGGAGGAGGGGCTGATAAACCACATAGGGATCACGAGCCACA
>CAZQOX010000400.1:0-1041 GCA_964594895.1 uncultured Candidatus Bathyarchaeia archaeon | reverse complement strand
AAACGCTACTACGACCCGGTCGAGAGGGTCGACTCGCTGATCCGGGAGGGCCCGTCGGACTCCCTTGAGGAGAAGCTGCTTGGGCTCGTGAAGTACCTCCATGGGCATGCAGACGTTGAAGGCAGGATCGGCGTGACCGGCTCCATACTCACAGGCTCGCACAACCCCGAGTTCTCAGATATAGACCTCACGGTATACGGACACGACGAGTCGTTGCGCGTGAAGGAGGCGATCCTCGACGCGAGGAGGGAGGGCGTCGTACGCCCCCGAAACAGGAGAGAGCGGATTGAGTGGGTGAGGCAGCGCTCCGAGAAGTTCCCGCTGAGCAGGGGGGAGCTCAGACGGATCGAGTCCAAGCGGTGGAACTACGGGTTCTACAGGGACACATACTTCTCGATACACCCGACGCGGACCGACGACGAGATTACCGAGAGCTACGGCGACTACACCTACAGACAGCTGGGAGAGGTGAATGGGACGGCCGTCGTGGTGGACGCCGACGAGTCCATCTACCTGCCGGCGATCTACAGGGTGACGGACTCGAAGATAGGGCACCTAGAGACGACTATATCCGAGATAGTGTCATACGAGGGCATCTACGGCGGCCTGTTCGAGGAAGGCGAAAGGGTGGAGTTCAGCGGCGTCCTTGAGAGATACGATGGAAAAGAAATGGGGCACCGCGTGGTGCTGGGTGGAGCGGGCTCCACAGGCGGCTACGTTAAGTGGGCCTAGTCCTCCGGGTTGGGCGTCCACTTCTCGTCCAGGAACTTGGCTATGCCAGACGAGTCCATGGGACCCACCGACACGGTCCAGCCTGAAAGCTCCTGTATCTCGCCGCTGAGCCTGGCTGACCTCCCGGGTATCACCAGGTGGCGGTGCTTCACCTTGTCGCCGACCTTGAACTGGGCTATTGCCTCGGCGACCGTGTCTGCCGTCATCTTTCGGCCTGCGACGGCGCTCTCCACCGACATGCCTTCGCTGTCCACGACGAGCAGGTAGCAGCTCAGCTTAGCCGACTCGATGTCGGAGGCCACCGTGTAG
>CAZQOX010000399.1:0-1044 GCA_964594895.1 uncultured Candidatus Bathyarchaeia archaeon | reverse complement strand
TACCCGTACGGGAGCTCCCAGACCCGGGTGGAGCGGGGGCTGGACCTCCTGGGCAATGAATTGGGGGCGCTGACCCGGGAGGACCTGATGGATGTGCTCTCGGATCACTACGAGGGCACCCCCATGTACAGGTCGCCTCACGGCAACGACCTTTACAGGACCATATGCAGCGGGAGGACGGTGTCGGCTATGGTGGCTCAGCTGGAGCCGGACTTGCCCTCCGGGATGCAGGTGATGTGGTACTGCATGAGCAGCCCCTGCGTAGGCGTGTTCATGCCGGTTTACGCCAACGTCTCGACGGTGCCGGAGCCCTATCTCAAGGGGGAGGGACCCGAGAGCCTCTCCGGGTACGACGAGGAGTCCGCGTGGTGGGTCTTCAAGATGCTGCAGCTGTCGGTGGATGAGGATTATGGCGTGAGGCAGCCGCTTGTCAGGGAGCGGTGGGACGAGATCTATATCGACGCCTCCTCAGAGGTGGAGGAGATGGAGGGGGTTCTCCTGGGGCTTTACGGGGATGGGGATGAGGCGGAGGCTAGGCGGCTGATGGATGCGCTGGTGGAGGAGAGACTGATGGAGGGCTACGGGTTGGCGGTGGAGACGGTGAACGGATTTAGAGGCGGTGAGGAGCCAGAGCAGGCGGAGGCTGTGGAGAACGGGGAAAAGACGCTCGTCTACCTCGGCGTCGCGGGGCTCATGCTTTTGATCGGCGGCGTACTCGTGGTCTACATCGTGAAGGTTGGGGCCAGAAACCTGAGTTGATGTGTCAAGAGTTAAAGTCCCGCGGATTCACTGTACCAGTGTGAGGTTCAACAAACTGATACCGGAGATAAGCGTCACAGACATCGAGGAGAGCCTCCGGTTTTACACAGAGATACTTGGGTTCAAGGTGGAGTATAGCCGCCCGGAGGACGGGTTCGCCTTCCTGTCTCTCCAGGGAAGCCAGCTCATGGTCGAGGAGATCAACCACAACTGGGACACGGGGGAGCTGGAGCGCCCCTATGGGCGAGGCGTCAACCTCCAGATCGAGGTCGACAGCGTGGAGGA
>CAZQOX010000398.1:0-1088 GCA_964594895.1 uncultured Candidatus Bathyarchaeia archaeon | reverse complement strand
TTCACGGGCCGCAGGTCCCTGAAGCATGGGAGGTACTTCACCAGGGCGTGGTAGATGTTGTTAGAGTATAGCCCGCCCTCGGTCCGGGGGTCGTCCTCCAGCCCGTATCTCCTCCCGAAGTCGTCTGCGCAGCCGAGCCAGACGCTGCCCTCAGTCGGCTCCGCCTTCAAGTAGACGCTTATCCCGGCAATCTGGGTGAAGGGCAGCATGTCGATGTCGCTGAACCCCGCCGCGCACCGGAGCCTCCTCAGCCTCGGGTCCTTGAAGACGAAGATGGACCTCGACTTGCCTCGCCAGCGTGTCGAAGCCGACGGGGTCGAGCAGCCTCTCCGACCAGGTCCCCGCGGCCACCACGGTCGTCTCGGCCTCTACGCGTCCCCTGCTGGTCTCGGCGCCTACGACGCGTAGGTCTTGCCAGACGAAGGGTTCTCCGCGGACCCCCAGCCTCCTCTCCGGCTCCACGATCAGGCTCTCGGCCTCGGTGTTGTAGCTCACCTCTCCCCCCGTCTTCTTGAACTCGGCCTCCAGGCTCCGCGCGAGGGCGTCCGTGTTGACGCTGCCGCACCTCACGCCGAGTACGCCGTGCTCAGCCGGCTTGAGGCCCATGAGCTCCGCCTCGTCGTCGAGCTCGGTGACGAGGTCAGGGATCAAGCCTGCCAGCTCCTCCCGGTTAAAGGTCTCTACCTCGACTCCCCTGCCACGCATCTCCTCCACGGGGCCCCTCAGCCTCCTATACCTTTCCTCGTCTAGGAGGCTGAGGTAGCCGCACTGGTGCAGGCCCAGGTCGTAGCCTAGGCCTTCTTGGAGGTGGAAGAACCAGTCGATGGTGGAGTCTCCGAGTAGGCGGTTTACCTCCGTCGTGAAGAGGTTCAGGAAGATGCCCGCGCTCTTGGCGGTGTTGCCCTGCCCCGGGCCGCCCAGCCTGTCGATCACCGTGACCCTCTTCCCGGGGTTCCGCTTCTTCAGGTGTAGCGCTGAGCTGAGCCCCAGCACCCCGGCCCCCACGACCAGCACGTCACTCTTCATACATGATGATACTCGTCGAAGGCGTTACTATAGTCTTTCACCTGAACAGGGGCCTCTGCTCC
>CAZQOX010000397.1:0-1101 GCA_964594895.1 uncultured Candidatus Bathyarchaeia archaeon | reverse complement strand
AGAAGGGGACCCTCAAGGAGGCCGCCGCCTCCCTGGGCATGAGCTACAGGTACGCATGGGGCCTCATCAAGAAGGCGGAGGAGAAGCTGGGGGAGCCCCTCATATCCGCCACGAAGGGGGGGAGGCACGGAGGGGGAAGCACCGAGATAACGGAGCTGGGGAGACGATACATCAGGGACTTCGAGAGGTTCAGGAGGATGCTGGACGGATTCTCTGAGGGCTCCCTCTGGGAGATACGGGTCAATGGAACCGTCCTCGACGCGGCTGAGAAAGGAGACCATGTGGAGTACGTCGTAGAGATGAAAGATGAACCGTTAACGTTCTCGCTGCCTAGGGGCGACGCCGTCAAGGAGGTCGGTGACGTGGTGCTTTTACACGTGTCTCTGGAGAACTAGCTTGGGCTTATGTTCAGTATGTCTATGAACTTCTGGTAGCGGTGCCTGACTCCGTGTCCCTGCTGCGTCAACGCGTAGAAGCATCTCGGGCTGTCTACGGGGTCCTCGCTTTTCGTTATGTAGCCCAGTGCGCAGAGGTCGTTGAGGTGATGGTAGACGTTCCGGACGTCGTTGTCGTTCATGTAGACGTAGAAGCTGGTCTTGAGCTCCTGCCATATGCTGTAACCGTAGGACCCTCTTTCGTTCTCGAAGTCGTTGCACATGACTGCCAGTATCTTCATCTTCGTCGCGCCGCATGTCCCCTTGGGTTTAGGCATAGGGCTACCCTCGAAACGCTTATATAAAGGCCGATTTATATATAATTTACGTATAGGTAAAATACACTATACGTTTCTCAGGTTTTAAATCACGAGGAATGAAGTAGAGTGGAAGAGGAAACAGTTCACAACAGCTGTCCCAGATGCGGGAGCACCCACCTCATAAGCGACCCGGAGAACGGCGAGATGGTCTGCGCCAAATGCGGTCTGGTGGTGGAAGAGGAGCTCATAGACAGGGGGCCGGAGTGGAGGGCCTTCACGGCCGACGAGAAGAATAGCCGGACACGCACAGGGCTCGGCATGAGCTACACCCTCTACGACAAGGGGTTGTCCACGGTCTTCAACGGGTACAGGGACGCCCAGGGGAACAGGCTCAAGGACGAGACCCG
>CAZQOX010000396.1:0-1120 GCA_964594895.1 uncultured Candidatus Bathyarchaeia archaeon | reverse complement strand
CGGAGAGGCTTATCTCGGGCCGAGGCTTATCCGAGGACTCGATGCCGTATGTGACCGTGAAAGAGGCTTCCTCCCCTGGGCCCAGCGTATGCGGGATGCCCATCACCGCCCAGCTGTTCCCGTCCTCGTCTGTCAACGTGTCACCGAGAGGCGTTTCGGATTCCTCTATCTCCACTGTCTGCCACTCCGTGTCCATGAAGAGGGGGATCGCGGTGTCCTCCGGGTACAGCTCCACGCTCTCCGTGCCCCTGTTCTCGAATCTGTACGCAAGGGTGTACCTGTACCTGACGGAGGTAGCCGCGTATGCAAATGGGTAAACCGAAAACAATGCTATGAGTGCCACGAGGACGGCGTGTCTGTGTTTCAACTATCGTTCCCTTTGCATGTTGAAGGGGGGCTTATCTAGTTTCCCCCCGTAGAGAAAAAGGGGGGTCACTCGACGTGGACCCTGAAGAGGTCTATGTCTCCCTGCAGGCATGGCAGGAAGTTCTCGACGCTCCTCCTGATGTCATTGGACTGGGTGATGTACCGGCCTACGATGAGTATGTCCGCCCCGCTGTCCAACGCGATCTGCGCCGTCTGCGGCCTGATGCCCCCGGCCACCGCGATGAGGAGCTTCCTCCCCTCGAAGGCTTTCCTTATCTCTGGGATGTAGCCCCACCTGGGCTCGCTGGTCTTCTCTGTGTCTATCGCCCTGTGCAGTATCACGCCGTCGGGCAGCTCCTTCAGGCTCCTGAGCTTCTTCACTGGGTCGTCTACCTCCATCATGTCGAGGAAGCTGTAGATGCCTAGCCTCCGGGCCTCGTAGACGAACTCGTCGACTGTGGCCGAGGACGCCGCGCCTGCGCAGCAGACGGCGTCGGCAGTCTCCTCGAAAGCCATGTCCACCTCCACCTTGCCGACGTCCATGGTCTTCAGGTCGGCGATGATGAACGCGTCGGACGTGAACTCCCGCATCTCCCTGATCACGCCGACGCCGCATTTCTTGATGAGCGGCGTACCCGCCTCCAGGATAACGCTGTCGTTCCGCGGCACCTGCTCGACCACCCTCCTCACGGCCTCTACGCTCGGGAGGTCGAGGGCGATCTGGAGGTACGGTGGACGCCAGAGCCTGGGCGGC
>CAZQOX010000395.1:0-1139 GCA_964594895.1 uncultured Candidatus Bathyarchaeia archaeon | reverse complement strand
CGGGCGAAAGGCCACTGAGCACCAACCCGGCCTCGGTCAACAGGTCGCGGTAGGCATTGTTGAACTCGAAACGATGGCGGTGGCGCTCGCCGACGATCTCCTGCTCGTAGGCAGCGGCAGCTTTGGTGCCGAGGACCAACTGGCAGGGATAGACGCCCAGGCGCATGGTGCCCCCCATGTCGGAGATGCCCTCCTGTTCCGGCATGAGGTCAATGACGGGATGCCTGGTGGCGATGTCGAATTCGGTGGAGTTGGGCTCATCGCTGCCCAGGACGTGCCGGGCCAACTCAATGACCATGACCTGCAAGCCCAGACAGAGGCCCAGGTAGGGCACTTTATTTTCACGAGCATAGCGGGCGGCTACGATCATGCCCTCGATGCCCCGATAGCCAAAGCCACCGGGCACGACCATACCATCCACCTGGCCCAACGTGTCCAGGCCCCGTCTCTTCTCTAAGTCCTCGGCGTTGATCCAGTTGATTTGGACGTCGCAGCCGCTGTGGACGCCAGCATGGTGGAGAGCCTCGCGCACGCTGAGGTAAGCATCCTGGAGCTCGACGTACTTACCCACTACGCCAATGTGGATTCTTTTTTTAGGGCGCTTGATTTCCTCAACTAACGCACGCCAGTCATCCAGGTCAGGCGCGTCAGCGGGCAACTCCAGGCGCTCGACGATGAAGTCCCCCAGCCCCGTTTCCTCCAGGATGAGAGGCACCTCGTAGATGCTCTCAATGGTCACCAGAGGAATGACGGCGCGCTGCTCGACGTCGCAGAAGAGGGCGATCTTCTCCTTGGCCTCCCCGCCCAGCGGGTAGTCGGAGCGGCAAACGATGACGTCGGGCTGGATGCCTATGCCCCGCAGCTCCCTGACGCTGTGCTGAGTGGGCTTGGTCTTCAGCTCGCCGGTGGAGCCGATGTAGGGCAGGAGGGTGAGGTGGATGTAGAGAGTGTTCTCGCGGCCCAAGTCTTTGCGCATCTGGCGGATGGCCTCCAGAAAAGGCAGGCTCTCTATGTCGCCCACGGTGCCCCCTACCTCCACGATGACCACCTCGGCCCCACTCTCCTCGGCTACCAATCTGATGCAGCGCTTGATCTCGTTGGTGATGTGGGGGATGACCTGGATGGTGCCGCCCAGATAG
>CAZQOX010000394.1:0-1145 GCA_964594895.1 uncultured Candidatus Bathyarchaeia archaeon | reverse complement strand
CCCCATGCTGCTTCACATAGCCCACGGCGACGAGTGGGCGAGAGCCCAAATGGACGGGCTATACCGGGCGGGTTCCCTGCAGGAACAGGGCTACATCCACTGCTCCTACCCGCATCAGGTCACCGAGGTGGCGAACTCGGTTTACAGGGGGCAGCGGGGCCTGGTTCTCCTCCACGTCGACCCCGATATGCTGGACTCATGGGTGGTCGAGGAGGACGGAGGCAGCGGCGAGCTGTACCCTCACGTCTACGGACCCATAAACGTGGGCGCCGTCGTTAAGGCTGAGCGCTTCGAGCCCGGAGAAGACGGTAGATCCGCTCACCCGACCTGAATGATTCTTAAGCAGGCGCGCCTATGCGTTTCTGGTGTCGGCTTGTCCGAGGGCAGCATCAAGAAGATGGGTGAGCTCCTGCGGCAGGGGGCGCGTATGCTTAGCGACACGTGCCCCGAGTGCGGGACACCTCTGTTTCAGCTGAGGAACGGCGACACCATATGCCCCATGTGTAACAGGCCGGTCAGGTACGTTAAGGGCGACTTCGACCCGCAGGCCGAGGCTCACAGGGAGAGGCTCGAAGAGTCTTTGAGGAAGAAGATCGACGAGGTCCAGAAGAGGCTAGAAGAGGCTGATGATCCTGCGCTGATGGTTGAGCTCACGGACACCCTGGTGAAGCTCATGGAGGCCCTCGACAGGGCGAAGAAGCTGGGCGCCTAGAGCAGCGTAATGACCGAGACCCCGGCGACGATGACTAGGCAGCCCGCCATGATCCTGGGCGTGATCCTCTCGACGTCCCTGAGGAAGAGCGCGCTGAGGAGCAGCCCGAACAGGGGGTTTGCCCCGATTATTGCTGAGACGACCGAGACGGAGCCGCTCTGGGTGGCTATGAACATGGTTATCCACGCGACGCTGTTGGAGACGCCAGCAGCCGCGAAGTAGGGCAGAGAGCCCCTCGTGAGCCTGAGGTCTCCCTGCCTGTTCATCAGCCTCAGCACGACCGGGTAGGTGACGAGGCTCGCGAGCGCCCCCACGACCGCGCCCAGCACAGGCTCCGGCAGCATGGTGAGGGCCGCCTTCCTCACGATGCTGGAGAGGGCGTAGAGGCTCGCGGCCGTCAGCGGGATGACGAGGTCGCCTTTCTTCACGCCGT
>CAZQOX010000393.1:0-1174 GCA_964594895.1 uncultured Candidatus Bathyarchaeia archaeon | reverse complement strand
GCATGAAGATGCTTGAGGAGAACGTCGAGAAGGCCAAGGCGGAGATGGGGAACGAGCTCAGGCTAAAGACCATCCTCGAGGAGAGGAAGGCCAGGACCCTGGAGCAGATAGAGGAGATGAAGACCCGTATAGCCGAGCTCCGGGAGGTGAAGCTCAGCGACGTCGCCAGCCTGGAGCTCGACAGGAACACGCTGAACCACGAGCTAGGGCTGCTGGAGAGGCGGATCGCCGACATGGAGAACGACAGGACCATCCAGTCGGGCTTCGTGGACAGGATACTCAGCCTCAAGATCACGGAGGCCGAGCAGGACATACTGCAGGCCAAGGACGAGATAGCCGCGCTGGAGGCCGAGGCGAAGGAGATCGAGGGCCAGCTCGCAGAGGTGGAGAAGGACCTCATGGAGGTGGACAAGGTGCTCAGGGAGGTCACCTCAGAGGTGGAGGCCACCAGCAAGGTATACGAGCGGCACCAGAGGACGCTGAGGCAGATCAACAACAGGATAGAGAGCCTGGACAGGCGCAGGGCGGAGACGGAGCGGCGGGTCGGCGGCCTCACGCTGGAGGTGGAGAAGGTGAGGCTCCAGGCGGAGCAGAGGCTCGACGAGCTGGCGCGCCTGGGCTTCAGCGACAGGATCGAGACCGACGAGCTGGGGGTCACGCAGGTGGAGCGTCGGCTGGGCCAGATAAGGAACGAGAAGAGGAGCCTCGGCGCCATCAACCAGCTGGCCGTCGAGCACTACGGCGTAACCATGCGGGAGTACAAGCAGAGGAGCACCAGGATCAACGGCATGGAGGAGGAGAAGAAGAGCATCCTCAACTTCATCGACGAGATAGAGCGGGAGAAGCAGATCCACTTCATGAACGCCTACGACCAGATATGCGAGAACTTCAGCGACATATTCGGCAGGCTCACCGGCGGCGGCGACGGGCAGCTGGAGCTCCAGAGGCCCGAGGACCCGTTCAGCGGCGGCGTCGACCTCTACATCCAGTTCCCGGGGAAGCCCATGAGGCTGGCCAGCGGGGCGTCCGGCGGGGAGCGGAGCGTCGCCGCCATAGCGTACCTCCTCGCCGTCCAGCGGTTCCTGAAGGCGCCGTTCTACCTGTTCGACGAGATAGACGCCCACCTGGACGACCTGAACACGAGCAGGCTCGCCGAGGTGCTGAAGGAGAACGC
>CAZQOX010000392.1:0-1179 GCA_964594895.1 uncultured Candidatus Bathyarchaeia archaeon | reverse complement strand
TGCGTAATATTTTACGGCAGAACTTGCCGATGTCCAGGTCCGTTCTCTTGAAGTAGTTCTTAAGCGAATGATAAAGATTACTCCCATCGATGAATATCATGACTCTCTCTTCCATGTCTCACCTCCTTTCATCCGGATAAACAGACCACCCGGTTATTTTATTCTATTATAAGCGTTTTACGGCGATAATGCGACTTTATGTTAGATGCGGTTGCCTGTATCTGAAAGCGAATGTTATAATTGGCGGGTAAAATACGTATAAAAAACATCCCCGGGAGTTCATTATGAAGTTAAGTCGTGAAGAGGTGCTGCATATCGCCCAACTGGCCAGGGTATCCCTTACCGATGAGGAGATAACCCGTTTCAGCGAGCAGCTTTCAAATCTTCTGGAGCATTTCGAGGTGTTACAGCAGGTGGATACCACCGACGTGCCTCCCACGGCGCAGTCCGTGGCTTTACAGGACGTCATGAGAGAGGACGAGGTGGCGCCCTCGCTGCCGCCGGACGATATATTAGCCAACGCCCCGCAGCGGGAGAGCGACTGCTTTAAGGTAAGGGCGGTGCTTGAGTAATGAATATACCCCTGACAATACACGAAGCAGGCTCTTTATTGAGAGAGAAAAAAATATCCTCCGTCGAGCTGACCAAGGAATACCTGGAACGCATCGAGCAGGTTGAACCGAAGGTCAGGGCTATGGTGACGGTCACCGGCGAACTCGCGCTGAAACAGGCGCGGAAGGCGGACGAGGCCATCGCCGCCGGCAATGGCAGCCCGCTGACGGGGATACCTATAGCCATCAAGGACGTTATCTGCACCAGGGGCGTGAGGACGACGTGCTCGGCGAAGATGCTGGAAAACTTTGTTCCCCCCTATGACGCCGCCGTAATGGAAAAGCTAAATAACTGCGGCGCGGTGATGGTGGGCAAGGCCAACATGGACGAGTTCGCCATGGGTTCCTCGACGGAGAACTCGGCGTTTTTCCCCACTCATAACCCCTGGGACCTGGACCGGGTGCCCGGCGGGAGCAGCGGGGGCTCGGCGGTGGCGGTGGCGGCGGGGGAGGCCATAGCGGCTCTGGGGTCGGACACGGGCGGCAGCATCCGCCAGCCGGCGGGCTTTTGCTCGGTCGTCGGTCTCAAGCCTACCTACGGCAGGGTGAGTCGGTACGGACTGGTGGC
>CAZQOX010000391.1:0-1179 GCA_964594895.1 uncultured Candidatus Bathyarchaeia archaeon | reverse complement strand
TGAGCAGCTGACCCACGCAGCCGTCCTTCACCAGCCTCAGCGTCTCCGCGACAGCAGGGTTGAAACGCTCCACCAACCCCACGGCCAACACGAGCCCCTCCATCTCCGAGAGCCTGACGAGCTCCTCGGCGTCGCGGAGCCTCGTCGCCATGGGTTTCTCGACGAGCACGTGTTTCCCGGCCTCCAGAGCTTCGCGGGCCAGCCGGGCGTGGGTCACCGTCGGCGTGCAGATGGAGACGGCCTCAACCTCCTCGTCCCCGAAGACGTCTCCAGGCTCAGCATAGCACTCGACGCTGAACCTCCTCTCAGCGAGTCTCCGCCTCCCGGGGTCCGGGTCAGCGACTTTCACCAGCTTGACATCGTCGAGCCCGGCGTAGACCCTGGCGTGGTTCACCCCCCAGACACCGCAGCCTATGACGGCTACTCCGATCTGACGCATACCCCCCTATCTGCGTACATTAAACCAATACTAAATATTTACTGTTAATGGATGATAAAGTTAAGCGTATTTGCTGAGGATCTTCCTGAGTTCCTCGCTCACGGGTATCTCGGCTCTCCTGAAGCCCTCGGGGTCCTTGAACATGGGCCTCGTCGCGTCGATCCCCACCTTGCACCCAAGCTCCTTCTCCTGGTCGCTCGCCGGGTCCAGGCTCGACACCCTGACGTTGGGCACCACGAGCAGGTCCTCGTCTCCCCTAAATCTGGTGGCTATTGCCCACTCCACCTGCTGCATGTCGAAGGGGTCGATGTCGCTGTCCACCACAACGGCGTGCTTGAGGCTCGGGTGCGCCGCGAATATCGCCATCAAGACGTTCTTGGGGTCGCCCTCCCTGAACTTCTCGAAGCTCACCACGCAGTGGAGCCACCCCATGCCGCCCACCGTCAGGTTGACGCCCCTCACGTTGGGGACGACGCCCCGGACGTACTCCCATATCCTGGGCTCCTGAGGCATCCCCATCATGAGCCTGTGCTCTGAGCCGGCGGGGAGCAGCCCCTGGTAGACGTAGTCCTCGCGGTGCATCACCCCCACCACCTCGATGATGGGCTGCTGCCTCTGGACGTCGAAGGTGCCCGAGAGGTCCACGAAGGGGCCCTCCTTCACCTTCTCGTCTATCCATAGCTTGCCCTCCAGCACCAGCTCCGCGTCCGCCGGCGCCAAGGCGTCCACGTGCTCGCACC
>CAZQOX010000390.1:0-1191 GCA_964594895.1 uncultured Candidatus Bathyarchaeia archaeon | reverse complement strand
ATATCGTATCTTCACCAGGTGAACAGGTTCTTCTCTCCGAGAGACGTCGACAAGGAGTCAGGGTGGACGACAGACAGTAACCTTCTGATACTCGAAGCATTACACAGAGGGAACCTGATTCTAAAGAAACTCGACTCGTATAGCGTGAAAAACTCCGATGTCGTGCTCACGAACTCTGAATGGATAAAAAGGAAAATCATACGGTACTACGGGGTCACCCCCAACGTATGTTATCCAGGCGTAAACTCCGCGAAGTTTAGGAAGAGTAACGGAAGACGCGGATCAGTCTACCTGCTCAGCACAAACAGGCATTACCCACAGAAGCGCCTCGACTATTTACTGCGTTGCATGAGGGCGCTCGTAAAACATTACCCCGGCCTCATGTGCTACATCACAGGAGGCTTCACGAAGCATACAAGATACTTGATGAAAATGACTGAACGATACAACCTTGCTGAAAACGTGGTGTTCACCGGGAACCTCCCCACGGGTGAACTGATAAAGCTCTACCAGAACGCGTACACCTACACCTTCACGTCGCCCGAAGAGGATTTCGGGCTCGGACCCATCGAGGCAGCTGCATGCGGGGTGCCCTCAGTGGTCTGGGACAACGCGGGCCCAAAGGAGACGGTGATCCATGGAAGGACAGGGTTCCGTGCAACCCCCTACAGCGTCAAGGAACTGGCCTCGTTTCACAGGCAGCTGATAGAGAACCCCGCTCTACGCGACGAAATGGGGGAGAGAGCGTACAAATATTCTATGAAAAAGTTCACTTGGGAAAAACACGTGGACGTCTTAGAGGATTTTCTATTAAAAGTATGTTAAAAGGCGCTCTAGATGACGACCCTCTATTATAGGTGTTGTCCCCCAAACATGCGGGGCTTGATACATTATTGTTTATTAAAGTTAAAAAATGATATTGAGTGGGAAACGCAATGGTAACAACATCAAAACTAGACAATGGAAAAAGAATCGCTACAATACTAGCTATACTGATTCTGTTAACATCTTCAGTGATCCCGATGGTGTTCGCGGGGATGCCGCCCACTATCCCGGGAAACGAGGAATACATGAACGACGAAGGAGTCCTAGACTCCGACTCATTTGTGCTATACCCATACGAAGAGAAGAGCATTAACATAGGCTTCAGCAAGTACGGTGAACTCATAGACGGCGACGCAGGCGTTGGAC
>CAZQOX010000389.1:0-1206 GCA_964594895.1 uncultured Candidatus Bathyarchaeia archaeon | reverse complement strand
CTAGTCGAGCTGCTCGAGAGCCCGGCGCAGAGAGCGTTCGGGCGAGCCAAACTGGAGACCCTGCCACGCTACTGCATGGAATGCGGCGTCAGGGCCATGTGTAACGGCGGGTGCCCCAAGAACCGCTTCACCGCGACGCCGGATGGAGAAGCAGGGCTGAACTACCTCTGTGCAGGCTATAAACGGTTCTTCGCTCACTGTCAGCCCTTCGTCTCAGAGGTAGCCGCCCAGTGGAGGCGGCAGAGCCTCGGAGGCGCTAGGTGAAGGCGTTCACGTCTTCAGCTTGTCCTTGAGGAAGGCTATCGTCCGTTCCCAGGCGAGCCTGGCCGCCTCCTCGTGGTACCGGGCACTCGTGTCGTTGAAGAAGGCGTGCTTCGCGCCCTCGTACACGAATATCTTGTAGTCTATGGACGCCTCCTTGAGAGCCGCCTCGAACTCAGGGATGCCCGCGTTGATGCGCTCGTCGTCACCGGCGTAATGGATGAGCATTGACGCCTTTATCTTGGGGACGTCTTCGGCCGCGGGCTGCCTTCCGTAAAAGGGAACCGCAGCCTGCACGTCCGTGGAGTTGACGGCGACCTGGTTGGTCATCCCTCCTCCCCAGCAGAAGCCCGTGACCCCCACCCTCCCCGTCGACTGGGGGCGCGTCTTCAGGTACTCCACCGCGGCGACCAGGTTCCTCGTCGTCTCCTGTTCGTCGAGCTCCCTCATCAGCGTCCGTGCCTCATCGACATCACCGGGTGTCCCCCCGAACGGCGAGAGAGGGTCCGGGGCGATGGCCAGGAACCCCTCTAAAGCCACACGCCTCGCGACCTCCTCGATGTGAGGTACGAGGCCCCATATCTCGGGGATGACCACCGCCCCGGGCAGCTTCCCTTCCCCCCTGGGCCTGGCGTAATGTGCGAGGATGTCCCCAGTCTCGCCGGGGTACTTGATGTTCTCCACGTGCAGGCGCGGGTCATCCTCCGAAACATGAAATGACATCTACAACCCTTCCTCCAGTATTCAGACACAGGATAATCATATATCTATTATCTTGTTCACACGGCAGCGCATCGCGCTCGAACCAGTTACAGTCCTTCTCGCGAAACCCTGCCTTCTTGAGGCTTCAGTCCACGAAGCACGAGTGCCCTCGGCCAGCTTCCTGTAGACCACCTCGAGGACCATGAAGACGAACAGTTCACCGCTCATGAACCGGAGAAAAGG
>CAZQOX010000388.1:0-1207 GCA_964594895.1 uncultured Candidatus Bathyarchaeia archaeon | reverse complement strand
GGCGACACCCCGCTGAGCGACATAAGGCCAGCCAAGCTGGTGGGCATCAAGACCATCTGGGTCAACAGGAACCAGGAGCCCAGGCCCCTGGATGAAGACCAGGTGGCTGACTACGAGACCAGGGGCCTCATGAAGGCGGTGGACATAATCAGGAAGCTGCCATAGCGTATCCGGCTCGAATCGCTTCGGGACACCCTTGGCGACGCCCACGATCCTTCTTTTCACTTATTTATTCACGTTCATCAATTGATACTTTTAAGTTAATTTTTTATTGATGGCCATCAATTAACACTTTTCTTTTTATCATTTATCTATATCCATAAATTTATACTATTTTGTTAATAATGTTGTTAAATACATTCAATTTTTATCTATTCATTGTCCCTTTTCCCCAGGTTTACTTCAATTAAACAAAGGTATACATTTGTAATACATATTGCAACAACCAGTTTCTGAGGTACAGTAATATAGATCAACAATACATAACACTCCTAGTGAACAACCGATGTTCGACCCGATCACCGAGGAGGAGTCGCTGAGGCATCTCCGTAACGCCATGGAGCTGGAGACGGACCGGCTACGCCTGGCCGAGGCCATGGCTCAGCGCAGGGCGCGGCTGAGGGCCCTCTCCCTGTCCATAATGGAGGAGAGGTCAGCTACGGCGGAGAGGCCCTCAGACCGTGGCTGGAGGAAGGTGCTTCTCTACGCGGCGCTGGACGGAGGACGCGGGCCGAAGGGGGGCAGGTGAGAGGCTTGAACGTGGAGCTCGTGAAGACATTGAACGCGGCGCTGACGTGGCTCATGATGATGGGCCCGGTGCTGAAGTGGTGGGCCAGGACGGTCCTCGCAAACAGGTAGCATGATCCCTTTTTCGCCTTCCGGGGGCGGGGCTCTACCCCGCCCTCGGTTTGCAGATCAACTCAAGGACCTTTGTGTCGAAGAAGCGGTGGGTGTTGCTTGGTAGCAGAACAACCGCCGTGTCTGCGCCGCCGCCCGAGCCTCCTATGGCGATGCATTCCTCGCCGGACTCTATGAGGCCCGCGTCGCATGCCATGCACGAGATCTCCAGCGCGACCTTGACGCCCTGACTGAACAGCCGGAGCGTGTTGGCGATTATCTCGTCCACCTGTATGGCCCCGAACTTCTGTTTCACCGCCCTGCCGAGGCCGCCGAAGGCGTGGAGGTGGTAGAAGACCTTGCCTCCGTT
>CAZQOX010000387.1:0-1221 GCA_964594895.1 uncultured Candidatus Bathyarchaeia archaeon | reverse complement strand
GGCACCGAGCCGGCGTCCACGTCGATGAGGGCCTGGCAGACGGCGGCGTGCTTCCTGCTGTCGTGGAGTATGGCCTCGAGCAGCGCCCTGATCAGGGGGTGCTCCAGCTGCTCCATGGACTCGGCGAGCCTCTCGGCGTGGCTCAACTCGATCATCCTCTGCTTCCTGAGAAGCTCCACAAGCTTCGACATAGAAACCATGTAGACCGTCGGCCCGGGAGAATATATTGTTTAGCCGCCCTTCACCAAGCTTTACACTCGTCCACACAACTCATCATGATTGTTATGGTTAAGGAGACGGCGTGGAAGTGGATAGACGACCACCGCGACCGTTTGACGGAGATAAGCGACGAGATCCAGGGCTACGCCGAGTACGGGCTCTGCGAGGACAAGAGCAGCGAGTTTTTCGCGGAGAAGCTGAAGATAGATTCTGGCTCCTCTTTTCATCCGTCAGCCTCTTATGGGGTCAGAGCGACCTGAACATCGAGATGGATCTGGATAAGCTCTCAGACTACCACCTCTGGGCGAACGACAGGGCCAGGGGGATCATACTGGGTCTCAGCGAGGAGGAGTTCACCCGGGACGTGGTTCCTCCCTTTGGCAGCGTCAAGCGTCTCTGCGTCCACATGGTCATAGCTGTCGAGTATAACCTCCTGAGAAGGGTGCACGGGTTGGAGGTGGACCCCAGCGAGATGGATGACGAGCTGGACGCGATGCCCGTCGACAAACTGATGGATCGCTGGAGAGAGGCAGACCTCCGGCTCAGAGACTATGCCCTCGGCTACGCCGACCACGTGGCGGTGTTCCCCAACTTCCTCGGCGAGGGGGAGATGCGGGTCTGCCACGACGACTTCTTCACACAGTACCTGATACACACAGCGTACCACAGGGCCCAGGTGATGAGCGCCATGAGGGCCCTGGGCAGGGAGGGAGTGGGCACAGACTACCTCTTCTACCTGTCCCACCTCGCGAGCCAGCCGGGCCGGATCACCTAGTTTTTTACCCATGACACCTTACTACTCCTCATGTTGAAGGAAAAGGCATGGGAATGGATCGATGAAAACGGGGGCGAGTTCATCGAGGTGGCGGACAGGGTCTGGCGCTACGCCGAGCTGGGCCTCGTCGAGACCAAGAGCAGCCGACTCATAGCCGATGTTCTGGGGAGGCACGGCTTCGAAGTCCAGCTGGGGGTCGCCGGCATGCCCACGGCCATCTACGCCAC
>CAZQOX010000386.1:0-1239 GCA_964594895.1 uncultured Candidatus Bathyarchaeia archaeon | reverse complement strand
CCCCCGGGGCTGCGGCTTCACCCTCCAGAACAGGGGCTACGGCTTCAGCCTCGACGCCGGGCACCCCAACAGGCTCGAGCCGGGGAAGCGGCCGTACCACACCATCATCCCCGGGATGGCGACGAGGGACGGCGAGCTGTACGCGCCCTTCGGCGTCATGGGCGGCTATATGCAGCCCCAGGGCCACGTCCAGGTGATTGTCAACACGGTGGACTACGGGATGAACCCGCAGGAGGCTCTGGACGCGCCGCGTTTCTTCATCCAGGACGGCACAAGCGGCGGCAGGGTGCTCCTGGAGGACGAGATCAGCGTCGAGGTCATGAGCCAGCTGGCCGCCATGGGGCACGAGGTCGCGCCGGCGTCAGGGTGGAGGAGAGTAGGCTTCGGGAAAGGACAGATCATCCACAGGAACCCGGAGACGGGGGTCCTCACAGCCGGCTCCGACCCCAGGGGGGACGGGTGTGCCATCGGCTGGTAGCGTCTACCTCGTCCACCTTTCTCTCAGCGTCTCCTCTACGTCTGTCTCGTCGCCCAGGTAGTCGTGCTCCGAGGCCCAGATGTGGAGGGAGACGCCGGTGACGCCGTGGCTCCTGAGCGTGTCCAGCGCAGCCTCGTAGCACCTCGATAACGTCAACTTCGGGAACCTGCACATGCTAGGCATTAAGAGCCTCAGGGAGTTCGTCGAAAGACTGTGACGCCCACCCAGACCTGAGGAGGCTGTTCATTTGATGGTCGCGGCGTCTACCCCCCCGGTAGAGGTACTTATTAGGCGTATCTAAGGTTTGAATCAGTCTAGCCCTCCACCATGAATTCTATCCAAAACGTGTTCGTCTCCTCTTCGAGCAGGGTGGTGATTTGCTTTCCTATCCGATACCTGCCTTCACCTAACCATCTGATGTGCATGACCTGCCTGTACGTCTCCCCTGGAGCTAACACTTTAGACGCCGCATCAACCCCAGAGTCGCGGGAATCGGTGTTCAGCTCATGCCAATAGTCGCCGGTCCATTCCTGAATCCTGTAATCGACGTCGACCAATATGCCACCTCTGTAGATGTTGTGCACGGTCAAGACGAGGACGTCATCAACCTCGTAGACCTCTCTGTCTAGGCTCAAGACCTGTTTACCGTTCAACCTGGTTAACCAGGTGTAGGACGAAGCCAAGACGATGAGGGCCATTGCCGCGATAGTTAACATGAAGATTCTATTGTATGTTTGACTCATGATCCTAGGAAATATGTT
>CAZQOX010000385.1:0-1258 GCA_964594895.1 uncultured Candidatus Bathyarchaeia archaeon | reverse complement strand
TGGAGAAGCTCAAGCGTGTAGCCCTCTGGGTCCTTGAAGATCAAGACCTTCATCTCGAGGTAGTCTGGCTCCTCGGGAGGGCATAAATCCAGACCTTTGTCCTTCAACATATTATACCACGCATTTACGTCATCCACGAAGAACGAGAGCATCACCGACTTGTGCTCAGCCGGCCTCATGCTGCCTCTGCTGCCGTCCACTAGCCCCACATGGACGTTGTCGTAGACCTTGAACAGCTGGGCGAACCCCACGTCAAGCACCTTCTCGAAGCCCATCGTCTCGCCGTAGAACCTGGAGGCCTCGGCGAGGTCGTCGTAGTAGAAGAAGGCGATGGAGCCTTCAATAGCGGATTTCATCGAGACTTGATACGCTTCTCGAAGATAAAAATGGATTTGAAAATGTGGTCGAGAGGCATATAATTGTATAAGTATATATAACTGTACTGTTATTTAACGACTGATGAAGGTACTGCACGAGCCCCAGCTAGACACCATACTGATGATAGAGAAAGCCATCATAGACGCGGACGACTACCCAACCAAGACGCAGCTGTGGAGAAGCCTGCCTAGGAAGGTCCAGTACCAGACCTTCAAACGAGCACTGGATTACCTTGAGGCGTCCAACAAGATAATCTACGACGAGGACGGAGCCATAGTCTACACTGGTGTAAACAACGATAAGCTTAGGGCCCTCATGGAATCCGCCGTAAAAATAACCTAGACGTACCCGAACATTCTTTCGTACTCCTTGTGAGACATAAGGTCGAGTACTACTGGACAGACGCCGTACTCGCTGAACTCGACCAAGGTGTAGGTTGACCGATGACCCTCAGGGTGAGCGTAGCGGTAGAGGTTGGATACATTATACTTCTCGATGTAGTGTCCAGGTATCTGGCTCTGCTTTATTCGTTCGCCGACGAGGATGTTCTGGAGCAGGTTCTCCGCCATTTCATTTATCCATCTGCGGTGTCTGTGACTGATCTCTAATGAAGAGACGTGTGCCTCCAGTTCTATGCTGATGAAGACCTCTTTGGCGGGTTTAGGCACGGGTAATGTCTTTCAGAAATGTATAAAAGAAGTTTTGTGTTATACGGTTACCCTGTACCTGTCCATGAGCTCCTGGCGCTTGCCCTCGTTCCAGCCCGTGACGTCGGTGTAGTAGCCTGTGATCCTGCTCCACCACCTGACGTTCTCGCTGCCGCAGGTCGGGCACTTGGTCAGCATCCCCGCGGCCGTGGTCTGGCACTGGCTGCAAATCG
>CAZQOX010000384.1:0-1266 GCA_964594895.1 uncultured Candidatus Bathyarchaeia archaeon | reverse complement strand
TACCTCCACGGCTAAGCTTAATTTAGACAAGTCTCCCCTACGTACTCACCCAGCATACTGATAAAGGTTCGGAGGAGAGGCAGCTGAAGGCAACTATACTTGGATCCATGATCGGCTTGCACGCGTTCAACGAGGAGAACGAGGTAATCGCCGAGTCGCACTACCCGAATGACGCCAAACAGATCGCTCGGGCCCTGATACGGTTGAGGAACGGCGAGGTGACGAGGGAGGCAGCCGACGTGCTCGAACAGCTGCGAGGGCTGGGCGTCGAGGAGGTCACCGGAACCAACGAGGCGCTCATGGAGTCCATCGCGGCAGAGGGGTTCAAGGCAGCCGTCGAGACCATGCCTGCTGCGGGCGAGTATCTGCGGGACAACGTCCAGCGTATGGCGTTGGCCGCCGGGTTTATAGACTCGGTGGATCGGTTCGGTGAGCTCTCTCACTCGGTGAACACTGAGGTCGCCAAGGCTATGGTTCATGAGGCGCTCTCCGAGAGGGAGAGCCTTCTGATGCCGACGGTTCAGCTGCTCGTGGAGATGGACACCGTGTTGAACAGCCTATCCGGGAGGATGAGGGAGTGGTACGGCATCCACTTCCCTGAGCTGGGGCGTAGAGTCGACGACCACAGGGAGTACGCGAAGATAATCGCAGTCTTCGGGGGCAGGTCCGACATCACGGTCCAGGGGCTCCAGGAGCTCTCCTTCAAGAAGAGAGACGCAGAGAAGATCGCCGCGGCCGCGGAGGGCTCGATGGGCGCCGCCTTCGACGCAGACGACCTTGCGAGGGTTCAAGCCTTCACTGAGAACGTCCTCAGCCTGTACAAGGGCAGGGACGAACTCACCGAGTACATATCTGGGCTGACGGAGGAGATGGCTCCCAACATCGCTTACCTGGCTGGGCCTGTCCTCGGCGCCAGGCTCATCCAGAGGGCGGGGAGCCTCAGACGCATGGCCATGATGCCGGCCAGCACCATACAGGTGCTCGGGGCCGAGAAGGCCATGTTCAGGGCGCTCAAGACCAAGGCTAGGCCGCCGAAGTACGGCCTCCTCTTCCAGCACCCTTACGTGCATGGGGCTCCGAGGGACAGGAGGGGAAGCAGGGCCCGCAGCCTAGCCGCAAAGATAGCCATAGCGGCTAGAGCCGACGTCTTCAGTGGCGAGTTCATCGCAGACGATCTGCGGCGGCAGCTGGAAGGAGACTAGCTGTTCTTCGATAGCTGTATGTTTATGGTGGACACGTTTCTCAGGTCGTCGTCGCTCCCCATCC
>CAZQOX010000383.1:0-1297 GCA_964594895.1 uncultured Candidatus Bathyarchaeia archaeon | reverse complement strand
AGATGAACATGCCGTGGGTCGCGTCCTCGCCCAGGTCCGCGCTGTGGCAGTCCACGAGGTAGTCCGACTTGCTGACGAAGCCGTCGAAGACGGCGTGGGCGACGCGGCGCGTCACGGAGCCCTCCGGGTCTCCTGGGAACACCTTGTTCTGGTTCAGGTGGTCCAGCTGGTTGCCGTAGGGCTTCCGGGCGTGGAATCCCTCGGTGTTGACCACGGGCACCAGTAGGAGGGTGCCGCTTATGTCCGCCGGCTCTACGCTCTTGGCGAGCCTCAGCACGGCCTCCACGGGTGTGCACTCTACGGCGTGGACCCCGCTGAGCACGGTGAGGACAGGCCCCGGCTTGGAGCCGTTCACGACGATGTAGGGCATCCTCACCTCGTGGGTCGAGGCTGAGCCTACGCTCAGGTATCCGGCGTGCTTCTCCCCGGGTTTGACCTCGACGTCCGCTACGTGAAAAGACATGTGTACTCTGTATCTTGGAGGATGTGGGGGCTAGAAAAAATTTGGGTTAGTACGTGTAGTTGCAGATGAAGGGCTCGCGCCAGTCCTTGAACCAGCCCACAACCTCGGCGCCGTCCTCGGTGATGAACACGGTGTCCCTGCCCATGAGCAGCTCGCCGCCCGGCGCCTCTACCACGGGGTTCAGCACTATAACCATCCCAGGCTGCAGCTCGGTCTCGTCCGCCCCCGAGATGTACGGGGGCTCGTGGTTGGTGACTCCCACGCCTGCACCTATGACGAGGTTGGGTACCAGCTGGATGCCCTTCTCGTCTGCGGCCTGCTTCACCGCGGTGTAGACGTCCCTGCATCTGGCTCCCGGCTTCATGTGTTGGAGGGCCACCCCGCGTAGGGCGACGAGGCCCTGGTAGGCGGCCTTCTGCTCCTCGGTGGGCTCCCCCATGGTGAGCATCCTCGCACCGTTGCTCCAGTAGCCGTCCAGGGTGGCGGTGAGCTCCAGCCTCATGAACTCCCTGTGCTGGGGGACCCGGTCGAAACCTATGCCGTACATGGGGGCGCCCGGCCAGAACTTGCCTGTGTTAGGGCCGGTCGTCACCTGTGCGACGGCGTGGTGGCCCGCCTCGTCTAGGCCCCTCTCTATGGCGTGGATCCTGACGCTCTCCGTGTTGCTCATCTCCGTGGCCGCCTGCTTGACTAGGACGTGGTGAGCCTGGCCCGCTATGGCGTGGTCGGTCATCGAAGCCACCGTCTCGAGCAGCCTCAGCTCCTTTGGGGTCTTCTTCACCCTTAACTCGCGCAGCCAGTCGTCGCATGGCACGAGGGTGAAGTCCTCGAGCG
>CAZQOX010000382.1:0-1297 GCA_964594895.1 uncultured Candidatus Bathyarchaeia archaeon | reverse complement strand
AGCACCGTGACCTCGGTCCCCATGGCGTTGAAGAAGTGGGCCATCTCGCACGCGACGAGGCCGCCGCCCACGATGATCATGCTCGTGGGCCTGCGGTTCATGTCCCAGACCTCCCTGCTTGTGACGTACTCCACCTCGCCGAGGCCCTGTATGGGTGGTATCCGGGGTCTGCTCCCTGTCACGAGGAAGATCTTCTCCGCCGTGATGAGCTTGTCCCCGACCCTCATGGTGTAGTCGCCGACGAACTCGCCTCTCACCGGGTAGTAGGTCAGGCCCTCGACGTTGGGTATGTTCTCCTCCATGGGCCTCCTGTCGTGCTCCACGAACTCCCGTGTGCGCCTCATTATGTGCTCGAAGTCGACTCTCTCTATCTTGGCGTGCACCCCGAGGCGCTCGGCGTGCTTTATCTGGTTGACGAGGTCGGCCGGGTATATGACCATCTTGCTGGGGATGCAGCCCCTGTTGAGGCATGTGCCGCCCAGCTTGTCCATCTCGACGAGGGCGACCCTCATTCCGCGGCTCACGGCGGCTTCGGCTATCGTCACGCCGCTTCCGCTGCCCACCACGATGGCGTCGTACTTCTCCATGGGTTGATGGGTGATCGGGGGAATAAAAACCGGTGGCTAGTCCAGCTTCACGGTGCCGTACCGCCGGTAGTAGTCCAGCCAGAGGCCGCGCGTCTCTTCGCTCAGGCTGTCCTTGATGGATCCGTATATGCGCTGTATGTTCTGTATGCTGTGGACCCTTAGCCCCAGCTCCTGCTCCATGTACTGGACGGCGCTGATGCCCTCGACGTTGTCCCTGTCGCCGAGCCGCTCCTGCCTGTCGACGGCTATGACTAGGCCGACGACGCCGTGTTCGCCGAGCATCCTGAGCTTCTCTATGGTCTCCACCTTGGTGATGCCCGTGGTGATGGTGTCGTCGACGACGAGGAGCCTCTGGCCGGGCTTGAAGTAGCCGGCGCCCACGAGGACCTGGTCGCTGGTGAGGTCGCCGTAGTTCTTGGCCTCCTTCCTGTCGTACATGTACCTCTTGTCCATGCCGTAGAGCTCGTTGAGGCCCTCGCATGTGAGGGCCGCGAGGCTTATGCCCTTGTAGCTGGGGCCGAAAACGTAGTCGAAGTCTGGTATCTCGCCCTCCTCTAACAGGATCGCTATGTAGCTGGCGAACGCCCACTTCAGCTTGGCGAGGCTCTCGCCGTCGGTGAGGGCGCCCAGGTTGACGAAGTAGGGGCTCGGGCGGCCGCTCTTGAGGATGAAGGGCCGGTCCGGGCTCGGGGGGAACCTGAGGGCGCCGC
>CAZQOX010000381.1:0-1324 GCA_964594895.1 uncultured Candidatus Bathyarchaeia archaeon | reverse complement strand
ATGTCCCAGTCCTTGATGAGGTAGGGGTCGTAGATGACGTAGTACTCGCTGAGGCTGTCCAGGAACCTGGTGATGTGCCTGAAGAACTCGGGGCCCTCGCCGGTGATGGGGTGGCTGAGGTACATGGTCTCCTTCCCCGGCTTGTAGACGAGGTCTCGGAGGAGCCTGGGGCCGTTCTCGTAGGCGACGAGCTGTATCTCCCTCCGCGGCTTGAAGGCCTCGGCTAGGCGGTAGATGCCGTTGACCTCCTCGCGGCGCCAGTTGGCGATCTCGCCCAGCGTGTACTTGTGGTCCTGCCACTGGGTGTCCCTGCCCAGCCTGTCCCTGACCCTGACGAAGTCGTCGAAGATTATTATGAAGAGGTCGGGGTCGATGAGCCGCACGTCCTCCTCCGTCAAGCCCTGGAACCTGTTGCCCTTCCACTCGAAGTGGTAGGGTGTGCTGACGACGTGGACGCCGCCCTTCTTGTCGATCTCGGCAACGATCTTCGCTACGGCCTGCTTGCGGTAGTCCTCCATCTTCATGGGCTGGCTGTCGTAGAAGTCCAGTATGTTGATCTTGTTGAGGTTGGTGCCGTCGAGCCGCGCCTCCTCGACGATGTACTGGAAGAGGTGGTGGTACCCGAAGCTGGCGATATCGTCCAGCTCGTTGAGCATCTCGTCCCTGCCGTTCCCGGGGGCGCCTGTGCAGATTATCACCCGTTTCCGCTCTGACATTTCCTTCAAACAAAAGGACAAAGACTAGCCCTTAATTTTACCGGTAAAATTGACTGGAACATGCAACCAATTTGAGACTCAGATTAGGAATCCTCTATGAAAAACCATGGTGTCCTGCTACCTAGTTAAATAAAAAGTGGGTTAGACGTCGCCGTTCTGCTCTATCTTGGTGTCCTCGTAGGGCGCCGCGACGCGGCGGTAGAACTCGTGCTGTATGCACTCCAGCACCCCCATGGCCTTGTTGATGTGGTAGTACCTGAGCGGGTAAACCTCCTTGATGACCCTGGTCACCACGTAGTTCAGGTGGCCGTCCACGCTCTCCGGCGGCTTCTCCTTGAGCAGCCCGATCAGCTCCTCCAGCACCTTGTCGTACTGGGGCCTATCCTCCTGGGTAATGTAGGGCATGTATTCACCTCAAGTAGGGTTAACCTCTTGGGTGTAAATGGTTTACTCAAAACATACTCCACTCCTGTGTAAACTCAAAGGGACCACCTATCTATCCATTTTTTGATCATTTTTTCTCAGTATCTTAAACTATTCTGATCACCCCTTCTTATTATCCGAGAAGAAATGAGTGGAGAAGCAAAATTCATTTCAGAGGAATATCC
>CAZQOX010000380.1:0-1325 GCA_964594895.1 uncultured Candidatus Bathyarchaeia archaeon | reverse complement strand
CGCATCAGGGAGAGGGGGCGGGCAGAGACTACGTCTGGGAGTGCGTCGAGCACCTAGACCCGGAGAGGATAGGCCACGGCGTAGCCGCTGGACGAGACCCCGAGCTCATGAAGCTGATAGCCCGAAAAGGCATAACTATCGAGTCCTGCCCGGTCAGCAACCTCAGGACCGGCGCGGTGGCCTCATGGGCCGAGCACCCCATCAGGCGGTTCATCGAGCACGGCATCAGGGTCTCCGTGAGCAGCGACGACCCACCGATGTTCGGCACGGACATGAACAACGAGTACCTCCAGCTTCACAGAAACATGGGTTTCACGGTGGACGAGCTCTTCCAGATAAGCCTGGACTCCGTGGAGACCAGCTTCCTCGAGCCCGAGGCGAAGGCGTTCATGCTCAGAAGGTTCAAGGACGAGTACGAGAAAATATGGTAGCCCCCGAGATAGTTACTCGGAGGTCGGGAACCAAGGCACTATCCTGATAGACGGATCGTGCAACCCGTTGAGTATGGCGGCGTTGAGCAGCAGCGGGGTTATCGCCTCCACGAACTTCGAGTTCACCAGCGGCCCCACCTTCAGCGGCCTGAGGTTGGGGATGCTCCTTATCAGCCTGGAGACGACGGCGACCGAGACCTCGTCGTCGCCGGCGACGAGGACGTCGAGGTTCAGTACGGCGTCGATGTTGTTCAGGTAGGCGGCTGGGACGGTCTGCATGGCGGAGACCACGGGGATGGGCGCCAACAGCTCCTGCACCACCTCCGCCGCCGACCTGTCGCCTTCGACGCCCATCGACGAGAAGTAGTACAGCTTGTTCCTCCGCGTCATGGGCACAACGCTCGAAACGACGATCTGGTCTCCCGAGAAGTAGTTCTTGAGATCGGTTAACGCAGGCACCGTCGCCTGCGGCGGGAAGCATACGACGACCACCTCCGCCTCGCTGATGGCGTCCTTGTTCTCCAGGCCCGTTATGGACCCTTTCATCTCGTTCTGGTAGAACCCCTGCGCCAATCTTCTCAGCTGTCCAGCGATCCCTTGAGCCTTCTCGAGGCTTCTCGACCCGATGAAGATGTCGTGTTTTAGAACCCATCTACTGGTCAGGCCTGTTCCCATGCTGCCCGTTCCGCCTAGGATGCATATCTTCATGTTTCCTTCAGCCCACTTCTCCCAACTATATAGGGTAAACGAATCGAGGAAGATAAACCGTGTAGATTTTCAATCAACCGCTAAAACGCGCTTATTGTTGGACTAAACTTAAGTATGGTCGACTGTCCATAGTTGCAGAGGTGCAAGAAACTCAAGGAAAATAAACCCCACAAGTACCCCTTGGAC
>CAZQOX010000379.1:0-1328 GCA_964594895.1 uncultured Candidatus Bathyarchaeia archaeon | reverse complement strand
AAGTTTTTCTAACGCTATTAGGCAGGTCTCTAATCGCGGCGCACTCGTTTTCAGCTCGAAGTATCTTCCTGAGCTCAGGTTTATAAAAGCTCATCATGTTATTGAACGTCTTCTCCTTGAAGGTCATCCCCGTCATACGGTGGAACCTCTCACCGGGTAAGCCTGCGACTGATTGTTTCTTCGCCTGGACCTGTTCCTCAGCCTCCCTGTACGCCTGCTTAAGCCCTGGGTCCCTGTTGTACCGCATCCTCTTCAAGTCTCTCCTCACGACCCATAGAGGAACTCCTAGTTTTGCTGCGATCTTTGAGTTAGCAAAGCCTCCGATTATTCCTTCAAGAATGTCTAAACGGCGCGTCTCTTGCTCCTGAATACTAATTGTCATTTTTCTGTTCTCCTTTCACGTTTTTACGTTTATTTAGCCCGTTTACTAAAATACGGTAATCAGTTTTGCTCCGCGCGCGTCTTATCGTAGTACACTTATCTTGTACCGCGTGCGGAGGGGGGTAAGACCCATTATCTATTTAGCGTTGCCCTTTGGAGGTAATTTCGCCTTACCTATTTTTCTGTGGCGACCCATGTTTTTACGGCTTCTTCGACTGCTCTGGATAGGTCGCCTTTTTTTCCTCCGAATACCTCGATTGTCTTAAACCTTAGCTTCTTCTCCAACTCATCGGAGAGCACTGCGCTGATTCTACCCAATTCACTCACCTACAATTTTTTTGCGTGCCAAACGCTAGATGTTTTTCCAGTATGCAAGGTGTCTTATGCCTTCGCTTGTTGTTGCTATTGTTCTTGTCATCATCTTTGTTTCACCTTGCTTATCCGCATTATATATTATGTGCCTATCCACTTATAAGCATAATGGTTTAAGCGTTTATGTGTTAAAGGTACGATCAAGCCCATAAGGAGAGGGGATAAAATTATGGATACCTGGAATTAGTGTTTTGAGGTGCGTTTTTGTTTTCGGTGGATCACCCTTTTGTATATGATTGGATCTGAAAGGGGTGTTTCTGGGGCTTCTTTCGGTGGAAGAGGCGTCGGTTCGGCTTTAATCGTCTACCCCCCTCCCCTTATAATATCTGTTTCTCAATGAAAAACACATTTTTGAACTTATTCTATCCGAACCTAGTACCTAAAAACCCTCTATCTAACCTTACAAAGGACTAAGATTAGATGAAGCTCTCTTGTGGTTTCCGTATCTTGTTCGATGAGCGATTTAGGCCCGATTTAATTTGCAATTTTATCGGGCTGTTGTTCTTTAAAAGCAGGATACCATCGCACGCGCACACACGCAGCGAGGAATACAGTTTTTTATAAAGGTCTTACCT
>CAZQOX010000378.1:0-1331 GCA_964594895.1 uncultured Candidatus Bathyarchaeia archaeon | reverse complement strand
ATAGTCAACGGCACGAAGACCCTGAACTTCGTCCCAGTCCCAGAGTTCATGATGGAGATACTCGCGGCAGGTGGACTCCGAGAGTATATTAAAAAGAACAAAGCCAGTTGGTAGCTTCACCCTATTTTTTCTTGGTAACCCTTATCTAGTCTACAACTGTTTTCACCGTGAAGCCCATGACATGCTACTTCAGACACATGAAAGACATGTTCGCCGAGATCGGCGTCGAGGTCACCAAGGAAAACAGGAAAGAGATCGACCGGAAAATCCACAGCCTCCTAGGCGTCCATTACAAAGACTGCCCTACGACATGGAAACACATCAAAGTAAGACTGGCGGACAACAGAGAAGCGTTCATCGACGAACTGCGGACACAGCTAGCTTAGGGGAAGGGGAGGTCAACCCCAATATCCACGGATTAACCCTTTTTCAATAACAGAGCCATAGAACGGTTTAATCAGAAAAAGGGTAAAAGTGTAATCCACCATGAGTATAAATCGGCCTTTCAGGTTTTATTGAGATCAAGTATACCGTCGAGAAAGGACTCGTCTCTAAATAAAAAATTGGGAACATGCTGCTCATTTTATTATACGTACCAGCTGTCGTCGATGTCCAGCTTCATGAACTCTGGCTTCGCCTTCTCCAGCTGCCGCGGGGTCACCGGCGTGCACGGGGCTCTCACGTCGAACTCCAAGTCTAGGCCTCTCAGCCTCCATATCGCCTTGTATCTGCCCCAGAAGCTGGCTCCCGCGAAGTAGGTGCCGATGATGTTGAACATCTTCATTATCTTCTCGTGGTAGTAGACGGCCTTCTCGTGGTCGCCCTTCTCGTGGCTCTCTTTGACGCCCTTCATGAGGTGCGGGAACGCCTGGAACTCTGCGATGAGGGCCCCATGGGCGCCGTGGGTCAGGAAGCTGAGGTACGCCGCAGGGCTGCCCGTGAAAATGGTTATCTGGTCCCTGTTTCTCCTGATTATCTCCGCGAACCTGACGTGGCTGAAGTCGTCCTCCTTGTAGGAGACTATGTTGTCGTACTCCTCGCCCAGCCTCTCGATCACCGAGGGGGACATGGATCTGCCGAGGCCGGGGTTGTTGTACATTATGATGGGTATGTCTACCTTCGAGGCGACCGCGGCGAAGTGGCTGTACGTCTCGTCGTCGTTGGCCTGCATGAGTATCGGGTGGCTGAGCATGACGCCGTCGCACCCGACGTCAAGCGCCTCCTGCGTGAACTGTATGGCCTCCTTCGTGCTGACGGCGCCTGTCCCGGCGGTGACCGGTATCTTGCCGTTGGCCGCGTCCAGCGTGATCCCCCATATCTTCTTCCTCTCC
>CAZQOX010000377.1:0-1345 GCA_964594895.1 uncultured Candidatus Bathyarchaeia archaeon | reverse complement strand
TGGTCGGGGCAGCTGAAGCTTCCCATGCTCCCGGTGTTGGGCCCCTTGTCCCCGTCGTAGGCCCTCTTGAAGTCCCGGACAAGAGGCATGACCTCGACCCGTTTGCCGTCGGTGAAGGCCTGGATGGTGAACTCCCTTCCCTTCAGCCTCTCCTCGATCACCACCAGCCCGTCCCGTTTCACACGATCCAACGCGTAGCCCCGGGCCGCCTCTGCGCCGTTCAGGTGGTCGCCCGTCACCTTGACGCCCTTGCCTCCGGTCAGCACGTCGGGCTTCACGGCCACCTCCTCGTGGTCCCTCAGGAAGGCGTCCACCTCCTCGGCGGTCCTGCATACCGCGAACTCGGGGTTCCCGGGGATGCCGTGCTCCTGGATCACCCGCCGGGTGTAAGCCTTGCTCCACTCCAGCCTGGCCAGAGCCTTCCTCGCCCCCACCACGGGCACCCCCAGCTCCCAGAGCCTGTCTGGCACCCCTGTGGCGAGGGGGGCCTCGGGCCCCACGAAGGCCAGGTCCACGTCCCTGAACCTCTCGTACTCCGCCGGATCGTTTATGTCGAACACCTCGACCCTCTCGGAGAGTGCGGCTATCCCCGGGTTGAGACGGGACATGGCGGCGACGAGCCCCAGGTCTTCCTGGGCCAGCTTCTTGGCGATGGCGTGCTCACGGGCTCCGTTTCCTACGACAAGCACCTTCATGGGCGTCACAACGGGGGAATATTCCTTGACGGGGCTTATAAGCTGGGGCTACGCGGTTTTTATGCGAAGAAAGAAAGTTTACATGGAACCTATAAAGGCTGGACGTGCCTCCTCAGGGCCTCCAGGAACCTCTCCGCCTCGTCGACGGTGTTGTAGGCCCCCGGGGAGATGCGGAGCCCGCCGACGCGTGGGCTCACGTGGACGCCTTCCCGGGCGAGGGCGTCGCACACGTTCTTGTAGTCGGGTACCACGGCGTTGAGGTAGATGCGGCGCGCCTCATCGACCGGGGTCTGCAGCTCCACCCCCATCTCGAGCAGGCCGTCGATGATCCTGGTGTCCACGCGCTTGATCTGTCTCTCCACCCTGTCCAGCCCGAACCTGAGCAGCAGCCTCATGCTGTTCTCGACGGCTACGTAGGGTCCCTCCGCCTGGCTGTAGATCTCGATGCGGGACAGGCCCTTCTTGGGTTTGAGGTCGTAGACGTCGAACCCGTCTGTCACGTTTCTCTGCTCCTGCTCGTCTGGGAGGGTCTGGCCGCCCACGTAGTCCGGCTGCAGCTCGTCCACGATCTCGTCCCTCATGTAGAAGAACCCGACGCTGTTGTTGTAGGGGCCGCCGTAGAGCCACTTGTAGCAGCTCGTCGCCAGGAA
>CAZQOX010000376.1:0-1345 GCA_964594895.1 uncultured Candidatus Bathyarchaeia archaeon | reverse complement strand
CGCTCAGCGTTGTCTTCTATCCACTTGAAGGCCGTCTTCTTAGGCTCTGTAAGCCTCGTCAAAACGGTTCACATCCTCTACGATGCCGAAGCGCTATAAAACATGTAGACGATCAGTATACAGGGAGATCAAGTTGTACGATCTAGTTGTTAGAGACGGCAAGGTCTTCACCGGCGCCGGGAACCCCTGGTTCAAGGCCGACGTCGGCGTCAAGGAGGGAAGGATCGTTGAACTCGGCAAGATACTGGGTGACGCGAAGGAGGTCATCGACGCTCGGGGCCTCGCCGTGTCGCCGGGGTTCATCGACCTTCACGACCACAGCGACTACACCATCATGGTGAACCGGGAGGCGGACAGCAAGGTCCACATGGGTGTGAGCACCACGGTGTTCGCCAGCTGCGGCAGCGGCGCCGCGCCCATCGACGAGGAGATGAGGGAGGAGACACGCAGGTCCAGCCCGTTCCTCGAGGAAGCGGGCGTCAACGTCGACTGGAGCACCGTGGAGGAGTACTTGGCCCGCCTCGAGGAGGGGGGCTTATCCATCAACGTGGCGCCCCTCGTGGGCTTCGGCACCGTGCGCTACTACGTGATGGGCATGGAGATGCGGGCGCCCACCCCTGCGGAGCTCGACGCCATGAAGAAGGAGATCGCCAAGGCGATGGACGCCGGCTGCAGAGGAATCACGACTGGCCTCCGGTACGACCCTCAGAGCTACGCCGAGACCGAGGAAGTCATCGAGCTCACCAAGGTGGTCGCCGGGTACGGCGGCTTCTACACCAGCCACATCAGGGACGAGGGAGACCGCGGCGACCCCCTCGGCGCCGTCGAGGAGATCATCAGGATCGGCAGGGAGACCGGGGTGCCCGTGAACATCAGCCACTTCAAGGTCCTAAGCAAACGCTTCTGGGGCCTCTGCCCAAGGCTAGTAGAGATGGTGGAGGAGGCCCGCGCCGACGGCGTCCAGGTCACCGCCGACCAGTACCCGTACAGGGCCAGCGGCACCGGCCTCGGCGCCTGGATACCCAAGTGGGCCAACGAGGGCGGAAACGATGAGCTGGTGAAAAGGCTCAACGATCCCGACACCGCCGAGAGGATAAAGGAGGGGCTCGCCGAGGCCATGGAGGACAGAGGCGGCCCCGAGGCGGCACTCATAAGCAGCTACCCCCTCGACGAGAGCCTGGTCGGCATGAACATCGCCGAGGTCGCCGCGAGGCGGGGCGTAGACCCGCTGGATTGCGCCGTAGACCTCCTCAGGGACCACGTGGAGAGCGTCGTCGAAGGCAGGGCCAGGGGAGGGTTCAGCATAGTCAACTTCAACCAGAAGGAGGAGAACGTGGAGCTCATC
>CAZQOX010000375.1:0-1348 GCA_964594895.1 uncultured Candidatus Bathyarchaeia archaeon | reverse complement strand
GTTTAAAGGTGAGCGCGGCTTCCCATAGGCTGAAACCATTTGAAGGTCGCCGAAGGTATACATCGGCTCACGGTGCCCATGGAGAGGAACCCGCTGGGGAAGACGTACAGCTACCTCTTCACCACGTCCAAGGCCCTCATAGACACAGGGGTCCCCACAGATAGCGCATACCAGGGGCTCACGAGGGGTCTCAAGCTTCACGGCATGAGGCCCCAGGACGTGGAGAGGGTCATCCTCACCCACCTCCACAACGACCACATCGGCCTAGCCCGGACCCTGCAGGAGTACGGAGCCGAGATGGTCGCCAGCCAAGTGGCCGCAGATAAACAGGATGCCGTGAGGCGGCAGCAGGAGAACTTCTTCGAACTCACCGTCGAAGAGACGAGGCTCTTCGGCGGCGAGGAATACCTCCAGTACCTCCAGCGCTACCGACGGGCGTTCAGGGACTTCCCCGAGCCCCTCAGGATCGACAGGACGCTACGCGACGGCGAGACCATAGAGCTCAACGGCAAGGAGATGACCGTAATCTGGACGCCGGGACACGCACACGAACACATCGTCGTCCACGACCCCGCCGACAGGCTGCTGTTCAGCGGCGACCACGTCCTACCAAAGATAACCAGCCACGTCGCCCTCCACAGCTACGAGGACATGGACCCGCTAGACGACTACCTGGAGAGCCTCGACAAGGTCAAGGACCTAGACGTGGATATGGTGCACCCAGCCCACGAGTGGGAGTTCAGCAACCTGGATGACCGCATAGATCAACTCCACCAACACCACCGAAACAGGCTGGGGGAGATGAAGGACACGCTTGTCGACGGCCCCAGGACCGTATACGACATCGGAAGCAGGGTCCACTGGGAGAGCCGACCCTGGCCGGAGATGAGCTTCTGGACCAAACGCATGGCGGCAACAGAGACCTACGCCCACCTAGTATACCTGCGAAACAAAGGACAAATCGCCGAGACCAAGAGAGACGGAATACTGAATTACAGCCTACTTGAGAATTAGCGCCCCCTTCCCTCCCCAGGAAGGGGGCAAATGGGGGAGATATTGGGGAGAGTGATCTATCGCCAGACCTTTATTCCTCGTTCGTGGAGGTACTGCGCCGCCAGGTCCGCGATGTCTGGGCCCTTGAAGGGTATCTTGAGCTCCTTTACGTGGACCATGATCTCCGTGTACTTGATCTCCAGAGGCGCCTCCTTCTCCTGGAACTCGTCCAGTATGGTCTGGGCGACCTCCTCGGCGACCCTGAACTTGGGGCTCAACATCCTGTAGTGGTGCTTGAGCGCCGTCCCGACCTCGTTGGGGGTCGCGGACTCTATGGCCCAGACGGTGGGCCTTG
>CAZQOX010000374.1:0-1364 GCA_964594895.1 uncultured Candidatus Bathyarchaeia archaeon | reverse complement strand
TCGACTGCGCGGAGAAGCTAGCCGCGTTCGCGCCCGAGGGCCTCGGCCACGTCTATTTCTGCAGCGGCGGAAGCGAGGCCACCGAGGCCGCCGCCAAGATGGCTCGCCAGTACTGGTTGCTGAGGGGTGAGCCGAAGCGGAGCAAGATTGTCGCCCGTTGGCAGAGCTATCACGGCAACACGCTGGGCGCCCTCAGCATGTCGGGGAACATTGTGCGGCGGCGACGCTACGTGCCGCTTCTCTTGGACTTCCCCCACATACCGCCCGCTTACTGTTACCGGTGCTGGTTCGGCAAGACCTGCGACACGTGCGATCTCGAATGCGCTCGCGCGCTGGACACCCAGATAAGGGCGACTGGACCCGAGTACGTCTCGGCGTTCATCGCTGAGCCCGTGGTCGGCGCCACCCTGGGCACGGTACCCGCGGCCCCCGGCTACTTCCAGCTGATCCGCGAGATATGCGACGACCACGACGTGCTCTTCATAGCAGACGAGGTCATGACTGGGCTCGGGAGAACCGGGAAGAAGTGGGGCCTAGACCACTGGGACACGATGCCCGACATCATAGCCACTGCCAAGGGCCTCGCGGGCGGCTACTTGCCCCTGGGGGCAACCATCGCCAGCGACAGGGTGTACGACGCCTTCGATGAGCCCTTCGCCCACGGCCACACCTACGGCAGCCACCCCGTCGCCTGCGCAGCCGGCGCCGCAGTCATGGACTACGTCGTCAAGCATAGGCTCGTGGAGAGGTCGGCGGAGCTGGGCGAGTACTTCCACGGGAAGCTCAAGACGCTCTACGACCACCCGTCCGTCGGAGACGTACGCGGCATGGGCATCTTTGCGGGCGTCGAGTTCGTCAAGGACAAGGAATCCAAGGAGCCTTTCCCGCCTGAGCTACGGTTCTACAGCAAGGTCGTCGACAAGTGCTTCGAGAATGGACTACTCGTCTACCCCGGCGTGGGCACCGTGGACGGGGTCAGGGGCGACCACATCCAGGTGGCGCCTCCTCTCGTCGTCACAAGAGACGAGATCGACGAGATAGTCGAGCTTCTGGACAGGTCCATCGGCGAGGTAGAGGCAGAGGTCCTATAGCCTCCGGCTACCTGATCCTGCCGTTCGCTACCTTCTCCAGCGTTATCTCCTCTGCGTCTGTGTGGAGAGGCAGCCCCTCCATGTAGGCCCTGCCGTCAACCGCCTCCAGCCTGTACCTCATGAACTGGTCGAACGTGATCGTATCCGTGCTGTACTCCTTGACGTCGCCTACATACACCTGGTCGCCGGGATTGGACGCCTGCGGGTTCAGGATGCCCACGTCTTTGCCGTCGTCTCCCGCCAACAGCATGCCCTCGCTGAGCTCGCCCCGCA
>CAZQOX010000373.1:0-1368 GCA_964594895.1 uncultured Candidatus Bathyarchaeia archaeon | reverse complement strand
CATCGACGGCGAGAGCAGCTACTTCATGTCCCTCAACCGGGGAAAGAAGAGCGTCACCTTGAACCTCAAGGATGAGGAAGCCACAAAGGCGTTCCACAGGATCGCCGAGAAGTGCGACGTCGTGCTTGAGAACTTCAGGCCAGGCGTTACGGCGCGGCTGGGGGTGGACTACGAGACCCTTAGCAAGATCAACCCGCGTATCATCTATTGCAGCATAAGCAGCTTCGGCCAGACGGGGCCCAACGCCCAGCTGCCCGGCTATGACCTAATCATTCAGGGGATGGGGGGCCTCATGGGGCTCACGGGCGAACCCGGCCGCCCACCGGTGCGAGTGGGGATGGCGGTCACCGACCTCTGCGCCGGGATGTACGCCGTCATAGGCATACTGGCCGCGTTGAGGACACGGGAGGAGACGGGGAGGGGCCAGTACATAGACGTGTCCATGCTCGACGGCTCAGTCAGCTGGATGACGTACGCGGCCGGCAACTACTTCGCCACGGGGGTCAACCCGCCAAGGATGGGCTCCGCCCACCCGAGCATAGCGCCGTACCAGGCGTTCGCCACCGGCGACGGCAAGTACATCCTCATAGCCTGCGGAAACGACAGGCTCTGGGGGATGATGCTGGAGGCAATGGGCGAGGAGCGGCTGGGCGACGACCCCCGGTTCACCACCAACGCCCTGCGGGTCGAGCACATGGACACCCTCATCCCGCTTCTGGAGGAGGAGTTCATGAAGAGGCCCAGGGACGAGTGGCTCGGTAAGCTCCGCGGCATAGGGTTCCCGTGCGGCCCCGTCTACACGATGGACGAGGTGTTCGGCGACCCCCAGGTGCTCGCGAGGGGCATGCTGAAGGAGGTGCGACACCCCAAGGTGGGGAAGATAAAGCAGATAGGCACCGTCCTCAAGTTCTCGGAGAGCGAGAGCAGCATACAGTCGCCGCCGCCCGTGCTGGGGCAGGACACGGACTGGGTGCTGACGAGCCTCGCGGGGCTGTCCCCCGAGGAGGTTGAACGCCTCAGGGAGAAGCAGGCGATATAGCGTCTACACATCCACTTTCTACTTACCCCTGAATCGACGTGCCTCCGTCGAAAGCTTATGTACCCATGTGGCTTCTTATCGTCAATGAGGACTCTAGAGGATTACCGCGCCCAGAACCCGGGCTCCCTCAGGGCCTGGGAGGACGCCTCACGGTTTCTCCCGTCGGGTAACACCCGTTCATCCCTCTTCTGGCAGCCGTTTCCCCTCTGTCTGAGGCGGGGCGAGGGCAGCCATAACTGGGACGTTGACGGCAACGAGCGCATCGACTTCAACTTCAACAACACCACCCTCATCCTGGGCCACAACCACCCCAAGGTGGTGGAGGCCGC
>CAZQOX010000372.1:0-1382 GCA_964594895.1 uncultured Candidatus Bathyarchaeia archaeon | reverse complement strand
TCCGTGTGGGCGTACGTCCTCTTCAACGGCGTCAGCGCCCTCGACATATGCTTCTGGATGCCAAGCTGGACGAGCCTCGTCACCGAGATCGTGCCCCAGGAGCGGCGGAGCTCGGTGCTGGGGAAGCTCGACGCATACGGGAGGGCGGGCGCCGTCCCCGCGCCCTGGCTGGCGGGCGTGCTGCTGGAGAGGCACGGCTTCACGGCGCCCCTCTACGTGCAGCTGGTGACGCTGTCCTTGGGCCTGTTCTTCGTACTCAGGATCAGAGACCGATGAGCTCCGTTAACTGCCGGTGGATCACGCTCCGGTGCCGGTCCCCGTCTATGACCGTCCAGGAGCCTCTACAGGCGAGACCAAGAGCCTTCCCCCGTACCTGTCTGAGCCTCTTAAGGGACTCGAACATCTCCCTCCTGCCGCGCCTCGCCTCTATGCGTCTGTACGCCTCCTCCGGCGAGGCGTCGATGAAGTACATGTGTCTGCTCCGGGGAACCACCCTGTAGAGGAATAGGTACGCCACCCTGTGGAGGGGCTCGGGGAGGTACGCGGTGCCCATGAGGTACCTGACGAAGACGACGTAGTCCACCCTCCTCCACCTGTAGAGCAGCAGGGACCGAGCAACGTCCAGCAGGTAGAATAGGGAGGCGGCGGCGTGCGCCCTCTTCCCCTCCTGGAGAAGACAGGCCCTGCCCAGGCGGCCGAAGAGGTTGTCAGACGAGGGGTGAGCCCTCAGGATACAGGTCCTCCCCTTCTCGGCGGCGCGGCTGTAGATGAGCCTCGCCTGTGTGCTCTTACCGGAGCCGTCTAGGCCGTCGATCACCACGAAGACCGTCGGCCGCCCCCTCCCATCACGATGAAAGTCAGCGCCCCCAGCGCAGGCACCGCCACGTTGTCGAGGCCCCGGGGGCTCACGGCCTCCGCCACCGTGGCCGCCATCGACACCGCCACAACAATGAGCAAGACTATGTAGCCGTAGCAGGCGAGCATCACCGGCAGGTTAGCCCATATATCCATCGAGTCCACGGAAATAGGTGTGAGCGGATTTAAAAGATGAGGCTAGAACACGGCGTCCCAATGCTCGGGCACGTTGAGGGTCCCCGGGCTGATCAAAACGAGTGGCTTCATGGCTGAATCATGTTTTAACGGATTTATAAGATTAAAACGCGGTTCCCCGACGAGTGAATGTTCTGAAGGAAGTTACCCAAGGGCTAGACCTGCGCCTCCTCCGGCTCGTGGACGAACAGGTATACCAGCGCGGCGCAGACCAGCACAGCGGCGCCGGTGATGATCCACGGCAGGTTGGGGTCGATCTTGTAAACCCAGCCGCCCACGTAGGCGCCGACGGCCGCAGGCGGGAACAGCAGGAAGCCTCCGCCCCAGAAGTT
>CAZQOX010000371.1:0-1387 GCA_964594895.1 uncultured Candidatus Bathyarchaeia archaeon | reverse complement strand
TTCCTGGTCTTGTTGCCTCCGAAAGCCAGGCCCGTCATGTCGTCGCGCTTCACGAGTATGCGTGGACCCTTGAGAGCCGCCGAGAGATTACGCAGCTCCTGCAGAGGCGTCGGGAAATCAGCAAGTCTTACTCGGGGTAAGGTGCTTAACTTCATTATCCTTCGTTCTTGAGTGCATGTACGATGTACTTTACATTTAGGGCTGGAGAATGCACACACAGTCGTCCAACACATTCATATGAACCTAATTCACATGATATCCCATGGGTCGAACGATACGAGTCAAAGCCTATTTGGAGTCCGATGACGACGGATATTCCTGGGTGATCAAGAAAGTAGTATCTCTAGGCGGTACCGCAAAGAAATCGGTTAAAGACATTGAAGGAATGAAACTGATCCAGTTCCCTGAATATTGATCAGAGTCATACACCATTTATGCTTCTGATAACCGGAGTCTTGCGCTCCCGAATACGAGATGCTGAACTCCTAGACATCTATAATTGGTATCATCCAACTGAGAATAATTTGAACTCTGTTAAATAGAGTTCAACTGTGTCCACGTCGACTGCAGCGTACCTACGTCGAGGACGGAAGACCGCCGTTCTACGGGGCCTCGTCCCCTACAACATGTAACCTGGCGTCTGAACATTTTTATTGAATAAAAATTGAAGGGCGGCCGCGTGGTCTCCCGCGCGGCTCCCTTGTTTATGATGGCAGTTAGTACCTGCGCGGTGGTCTATGCTTTTTGTAGCATTCCTGGCAGTATACTGGTCGGCCCTCGGTCGGCTTGAACGGGACCTCGCACTCCTGGCCACAGTCAGCGCAAATTGCTTTGTGCATCTCTCTGGGGCCGCGGTCGTAACTGCGCCTTTCCCTATAACCCATGTCTTTCACTCCTTCTAACGCGATTATACTGAGAATATATTCAAACTATACTCCTCGTACGAGGAATAGCCTGCGTCGTCGGTTTATAAACCTATGTTTCGTGATGACTGAATCCAACGGAGAATGTCTATCAGACGTGCTCCGATGCGCCTCTAACCCGTAACGCGGTTTCAGTCTGGTTGAGCCTTTGAAAAATATTCAGTTATCAAGCAACTTGAAGCATACCCGAAAAACGCTTGTACCATGTTACATCGAACAGTGGTAGCCCGGAAGAGATTCGAACCCTACTCTGAGTGGAGACATTTCCCAACACTTTCCCTTTTTTATCCCTATTTTTGAATAGTCCGACCGAGTGCCTACTATTTCTTGGTCTGGTTAGATAATTTAATCTACGATTCACCGTGACCAATACCTGTGATGGATGAAGACCTGCTTTTTCGGCTACTCTTCATAGCCATCTACGCCGTCTTCTTCGGCGTCAGGATACATTATCGAGTAGAGTC
>CAZQOX010000370.1:0-1411 GCA_964594895.1 uncultured Candidatus Bathyarchaeia archaeon | reverse complement strand
CGAGCTCCTCGTCCGTGGTCTGCTCCAGGTGGTGGAGCTCGGCGTAGATGCCCACCTTCTCGGCGCGCCTCTTCTTGAGGTTCACGTACCGGGCGCTGTACTTGTCGTCGCCCGTTAGGACGAGGGCTAGGCCCGGGGTCACCCCCCCGGCCTTGAGCGCCTCGACCTCGGCGGCCACCTCCTCCATGACCTTGTCGGTGGCCTCTCTGCCGTCAAGCACTACCGGCACATCAGCTCAGCCCCTTGATTACGCCGTTCTCGTCGATGTCCATATCGTTTGCGGCGGGCTTGCTGGGGTGGGCGGGCAGGGTGCTGATGTCGCCGCAGTACGCCACGATGAAGCCCACGCCGGTGCTGGGCTTGAGCCCCACGATGGGGAGGATATAGCCCTCCGGCGGCATCCCCTGCACCCTCTCGTTGTCTGTGAGGCTCAGCGGCGTCTTGGCCATGCAGATGGGCATCTTGTCGAAGCCGAGCTTCTCGATCTTCCTGAGGTCTCTCCGGGCCTCGGCGGAGAACTCGATGCCAGCCACCTTGTACATGCTGGTGGCGATGGTCCTGATCTTATCCTCCACGGGCATGTCCAGGTCGTAGAGGTAGTGGAACTCGCTGCCCTTCTCAACCTCCTTGAGCACGAGCTCGGCCAGCTCCTTGCCGCCTGGGCCGCCCTTGACCACCGTGTCGGTTAAGGCCGCCGGGATGCCCTCCTGCTCTGCCCAATCCATGACGACCTTGATCTCTTCGTCCGTGTCGTTGTAGAAGTGGTTCATGCACACCACGACGCGGAGGCCGTGCCTGCGGGCGTTGTCCACCTCGTTGGCGAGGATCGGCAGGCCCCTCTCGACCGCCTCGGAGTCAGGGTCCTTGAGTTCCCTGTACTTCTTCCCGGCGTGCCGCTTCAGCGCCTTGATTGTGGCGACGATGACCACGAGGTCAGGCTTGAGCCCGCCCGCGCGGGCGGCTATGTTGCAGAACTTCTCCATGCCCAGGTCGGCTCCGAACCCCGGCTCAACGACGACGTATGGAGCCAGCTTTAGCGCCGTCTTTATGCCGGCGAGGCTGGGGCAGCCGTGGGCTATGTTCGCGAAGGGGCCGCCGTGGATGATGGCGGGGGTGTTCTCGATGGTCTGCACCAGGTTGGGCTTCACGGCGTCCCTCATGAGGATGGCCATGGCGCCGACGCCGCCGATCTCCTTGGCCTTCACGGCCTCCCCTTTCCCGTTGTAGGCGACCGTGATCTCTCCCATCCTCTGCTTGCAGTCCATGAGGTCGCTGCTGATTGCGTGGATGGCCGCGATCTCGCTGGCCGTGGTGATCTCGAACCCGGTCTCGTAGGGGACGCCGCCGTTCTTGTCGCCGAGGCCGACGACGATGCTCCTGAGGCACCTGCTCTCGATGTCCAGAACCCGCT
>CAZQOX010000369.1:0-1419 GCA_964594895.1 uncultured Candidatus Bathyarchaeia archaeon | reverse complement strand
TCTTAGGCATCTTGAAGAGTATCGGGGAGCCGCAGTAGAGGCAGAGCATCGTCTTTGGTACCACGTGTTTACAGTTCTTGCAGACGGTGAGGGCCCCGTCGTCCTCGTCCTCCTCGGGCGTCTCCGTGGTAGCTTCGTATACCAGTTCCTGTGCCATGTTTATCGAGTTCTGGACGGGGTCAGGGCTTTTAAGTGAAACGGATCGGTTTCATGGATAGAGATCGGTGAAAGTGAACAGTCCTCCATGTCAGACACTCTTATAACCTGTAGGAGGGGAGAACCACACATGAACCCCAAGCCGATCCATGACCCGGCGAAGGGTAGGATGCGGGTAGCCTGCTTCGCCAGCGGCTCAGGCACCAACGCGCGAAAGATCATCAAGAGGAGTCTGGAGCCCGACAGCCTCTACGACGTCGTCCTCATGTTCAGCGACGTCAGGGACTCGAGGACCAGGAAGAGCGGCGACAAGATGTGCAGGGCCAAGGACATAGCGGAGGAGTACGGCGTAGGGTACGGGTGCGAGGACATCAGGGACTTCTACAAGGAGAAGGGCGTCCCCCGGAGGGACCTCAACGTCAGACCAGAGTTCGATGAAAGGGTCCTGAAGAAGATAGCGCCCTACGACCTGGGCCTCATCTGCAACGCGGGGTACATGACCATAATGACCCAGCCCATCCTAGAGGAGTACTCGGGCAGGATAATCAACGTCCACCCCGCCGACCTCACAGTCATGGAAGGCCGTGAACGCAGGTACGTCGGCATCCACGTTGTCGAGGAAGCCATATTAGCCGGGGAGAAGGAGCTTAGGGCAACCACCCACATCGTCCGGGAGAAGGTGGACCACGGCGAGGTACTGGTGGTGAGCGAGCCCCTGCCAGTAGAGCTGCCTCAGGGCGTCACGTTAGAACAGCTGGCTGAGGACAGGGCCCTCAGGAAACGGGTGGTCGGCGAGCATCAGGGGCGGCTCAAGGAGAGAGGCGACTGGGTCATCTACCCTCTGACGGTCCAGCTGATAGCGGAGGGAAGGTTCAGCCTCGGCTCCGACTGTGTATATTTCGACGGCGAGAAGGCGCCGAACGGGGTAAAGCTACCCCGATATTGAGGCCACCACGGCGCCCGTGGCCCTTATGACTTCGTCGCTCCGAAGCTCCAGTAGCCTGTCCCTGGACCCGCCTCCGCAGAAGAATGTCTCCATCGCGGCCGTCTCGGCGTCTATGACTAACCGCAGCTTCATCTTCAAGCCGACCGTGGGGGTGCCCCCCGGAGGGTAGCCGCTTACCTTGTGAGCCTCGCTGAAGGGAAACAGCTTGACGTTAGCCACGCCCAGCGTCTTCGCCGCAGCCTTCAGGTCCACCCGCCTGTCCCCTGGGACCACGAGGAGCACGCGCTCCCCCGTGTTGGTCTCGGATACAAGGTTCT
>CAZQOX010000368.1:0-1433 GCA_964594895.1 uncultured Candidatus Bathyarchaeia archaeon | reverse complement strand
GGAGGCACCCGCTACGTCCCCAGAGGCGGAGGCGGCAGAGACCTCGACGAGGTGAAACGGCAGCTGGAGAGAATCACCGGAGCAAAACGCCTGCCCAAGGCCGGGTCGTCACAAACGATGTGAAAAAGGCACCCATGGTTAATCGACGACTCTCTTGAAACGCTTCACCCATGAAAACAATGGATGTCGACAACCCAATATTAGACAGGCAGGGCTCAAGAGACGAGTTACTCAAGCTGTTGACATGAGTTCCACATCGGGAAAAAAGTCTTTTAAAGAAATCGATACACCACTTGCCTCATGCTGTACTTCACCTACGGCAGCTTCATGGACATCGACAACCTGAGGAAACACGCGCCCTCGGCGGAGTTCGTCTGCAGGGCGTTGATCCCCAACTGGGAGGTCCAGTTCAACTACTACAGCAACAACTACAAGGGCGGATGCACAGGCATCGAACCCGCCCTCAATAAGCTCGTCCGCGGAGCCGTCTACGAGATACCGCCGGACGAGATGGAACACCTCGACACCGTGGAGGGCGTCCCCCAGGGCACCTACCACCGTCACCCCCTCATGGTCGTAAGCGAGGCGGGGGAGCCCATGCTCGCCCACGTGTACCGCACCACCAACCCCCGAGGCCCCTTCAAGCCGACGAAGCGCTACCTACGGTACATGGTTGACGGAGCCAAGGCCCTCGGCCTGCCACCGGAGTACATAGCCCAGTTCGAGGAGCTTGAGACCGTCGACTAGCCTGTTTATATCCCACCCATCTACCTTCTCCCTGAGTTGAAGCCCCGGGACATCCTCCTCACCGCCGTCAACGGCCTCAACGAGCGCAAGCTCAGGCTCGGCCTCAACGTCCTAGGCATACTCATAGGCATCGCCGCCGTCACGGGACTCATAAGCATCACCCAGGGCCTCACCGAGGAGGTGGGTGGCGAGCTCGAGATGTTCGGCGCCAGCAACGTCATGGTCGTACCCTTCAGGATTCAGCCCGGCCGCGGCCTCGTCGGCGAGGCCTTCAACTGGCGCGACATCCAGATCCTGGAGAAGACGCCCCACGTCAAGTACATGAGCCCCATCGTCGGCAGCAGGCTCGCCAGCTATAACGTACGCGGCGAGACCTACGTCTGCAACGTCTACGGCGCCGAGCCCATATACTTCGACATATTCAAGTCCTACGAGATGGCTGACGGCAGGGCCCTCGTTCAGAGCGACAAGGCCGCCGTCGTCCTGGGCCACCTCGTCGCCAACCCCCCGGACCTGGAAAAGCCCGCATACGAGGTCGGGGACAGGATCACCCTCACCCTCATGGTCAAGAGCCAGGAGAAGAAGGTAACGCTTAGGGTCGTCGGCGTCATGAGGGAGATAGGGGGAACCTTCGGCAGCGAGGACGACAACAGCGTCGTCATCCCCTTCAGGGAGGCCCAGCAGAT
>CAZQOX010000367.1:0-1443 GCA_964594895.1 uncultured Candidatus Bathyarchaeia archaeon | reverse complement strand
GCATCTTGAGGAGCCTGTCCACCGCCAGCTGCTTGACCTCGTCCTGGCTCTGGTACAGGTCACGGTAGGCGTGGTACTCCTTGGCGAACTTCGTGAGGTTCCTGACGCTGACGGGCGTCAAGTACCTCATCTTGTCCACCTCGAGCTTCACCCAGACTATGAAGTCGAATATGTGGGCGGGCAGCGCATGCCTGGCGACGAGTCCCTGGATGCTCTCTATGGGGGTCCTGCCCCACATCATGGTCTTCCCGAACCGGTCCAGCAGCCCCTGGTCCGGCGTGTCCTGTGCGACGCGTTCCAGGTCGCTGGCCGCCACCACGCAGAACCCGTCGGGCAGACTGTACCGTCGCCCGTCCACCGGGTTTGTGAAGGTCTTGCTGTTCATGGCCTCGAAGAGGGTGACCTGGGTCTTAGGCCGGAGCTTCGTCACGGCGTCGATGTAGGCTATGGGCGCGTCCTTTTCCTCGTTGAGCACTATCTGCATGAGGACGCCGTCGTGCACCGGGTCCTTTCCCACGAATGCGCTGGGGTTGAACCCCGCCACGAGCTCCCTCTCTGTGACCTCCTCGCTGCAGTGGAGGTAGACGCCGCCCATGATCCTCTGGAGCTGGAGCAGGGTCTCGGTCTTGCCCTCCCCGTGGGGCCCCAGAAGGAGCACGTTGTCCTTCATCCTGACCGCCCTGAGGAGCCGCCGTATCTCGCCGTCGTGGCCTTTGACGTGTTTGACGAGCTCCTCGAAGGTGTCGTCGTCCTCGGCCCGCGCCTCCTCCTGCTCCACTGGCTTCTCATGCTCGTCCTCAGGCTCCTCTGCCGCCTCGTACACGGGTTCCTCGTGCACGTACTCCCAGTCCACGTTTGAGTCCAGGATCTCCACCATCTGGCACAGGTCCCCGTACACCTTCTCCTGCATCGACCTGGGTACCGAGTCCGAAGCCACCATGACGGGGAGGTAGCCCCTATAATGGTGCAGCCTCCTCTGCAGCTCCTTCAGCCTGGCCACGTCCTCGTCCGTGCCGCCGCCCAGCCCCAGGGCGTCCCTCCGCGCCCTCAGCCGCATGATGCTGTCCTGGATCTTGTCTATGACGTTCCGGAGCCTGTCGAGCTCCTCCGCATACTCCTCGCCGCTGATCTCGCCCCTCTCCCGCTGGCCCTGTTTCTGCTCGACCAGGTTCCTGGTCTCCACCAGTATCTCGGCGGCTTCGTTCACCTTCTCCCCGATGTCCGTGTACTGGTCCATGAGCCCCTCGGTCTTATCCATGATCTCCGTGTAGAGCTCACTGAACACATCGTGGCTTATCTCTCCCCGGTCAGCCATCTCCATGATCTTCTGCCGCCTGAGCAGGTGCTGGGCGAGCCGGCCCCCCGGCTCCTCTCCGGGGCCAGGCTCTGGGAGCACCGCCTCCAGCTCCTCGGCGGCCTTCTCCTTGTTCTCCTCGTCCCTGA
>CAZQOX010000366.1:0-1450 GCA_964594895.1 uncultured Candidatus Bathyarchaeia archaeon | reverse complement strand
ACCTACTATGACAGCGATCAGATGAGGGCGCTGCTTGAGTCCCTAGCCCAGAAGGGATACATAAAGAAGATGAACTACGGCACGGTCGCCCTGTGCCCAAGCTGCTACAGCCCGGTGGTAATGATAATACTATCCTGCCCAAGATGCGGGTCTATGAAGATAACGAAGAAGGAGGTCATCAAACACAGAGCCTGCGGCTACACGGGCTACGCCGAGGACTACTTCGACGGCATAGACTGCCGTTGCCCTCTGTGCGGCACCGCCTACGACCCAGCTGAGTACCATGACTCTGAGGACGAGACGGGCTTCACGGTAGCCGAGTCGATGTACGAGTGCGATGGCTGCGGCTCGGTCTCTGGGAAGCCGTCTGTCACCTATAACTGTATCAAGTGTAAAACGAAGTTCCAGAGCAAAGACATCTGCTTCGAGAACCCAAAAGGCTACGAGATGATAGACCAGGAAAATATGGCTTCACTGGGGGAGGCACGCCAGGAACCGGTGTACTCCGGAGCCGTAGAAGCGCCCTTCATCGCACCTGACGAGACAACAGACGGTGACATAAAACAGCTTGAGGACCTTAAGGATAAGTATCTCGAAGAGGAGCCGGAACAGTTAGCAACTGTAGAAGAGCAGGGCTTCGAAGAGCCCGCGTCGCTGAATGCCCCCGAGGAGACGCATCTCGAGGAGGAGCCGGGGTACGAAGAACTAGAGGCGGTGAGTGCCCCAGATGAGCCGGTATATGAGGAAGGCGAGGCCGAGGATTTTCAGTCAGAATATACGGAAACTGGCGAGACGCAGGAGCCGGGACAAGAACAAGAGCATCTGCTGGAAGAGGAAGCTATAGAGGAGCCCCCTGAACCCGCGGTTGAAGGGGAGAAGCCTAAACAGGAGAAGAAAGGCCTCTTCGGCGGCCTTTTCTCGAAGAAGAAGGAGAAGAAGAAGCCCAAACCCGTAGAGAAGAAACCAATGCGCGTCGAGCGGGAGGTCGTGCGAAGGAAAGAGACCTCCATCCTCCTCATAGAGCAGAGCGAGGAGACGGCGGCCAAGATACTGGAGAGGCTTGAGAGAACCCGGCTGCAAAACGTGGAGGTCCGCCACGCCTTCACAGGAAGGCTGGGCCTCAGGGAGCTCCGCAGAGAACACGACGCCATCATACTGGACACGGAGCTCAGCGACATCGACCCGAAGCTGATACTATTGGAGATGGTGAGGTGGAAGATCGACACACCCATCATAGTGATCTGTGGAGACGAGGCAAAGATGAAGAGCTACAATGGATTGAGGTTGAGTCGCGTAGAGTTCATCGGCTCATCCGAGAAGTCGTTGAAACGTTTGTCGACGATAATAAACAACCTGTTATCATGATGGAGGGCTTCAGAGCCTATTTCTCGAGGCTCTTAGGCATCTTGAAGAGTATCGGGGAGCCGCAGTAGAGGCAGAGCATCGTCTT
>CAZQOX010000365.1:0-1450 GCA_964594895.1 uncultured Candidatus Bathyarchaeia archaeon | reverse complement strand
TCCCCCGGTTCGAGGTGGGCAAGTACGTGGGCGTGGTCTCGGCTCCGCTGACCACGGCGAGCTTCGAGCCGGACGTCGCGGTCGTCTACTGCGACTCGGCCCAGCTCCTCAGGCTCCTCCTGGGGCTCGCCTACGAGGACGGCAGGGACATCGAGACGGTGCTTGGCGGCCACTCGGCGTGCGTCTACGCCGTGGTCCCCTCCATGCTGAAGGATGAGTGCCAGGCCTCCGTGCCCTGCAGGGGCGACAGAGGCCGCGCGGGCACCCAGGACTACGAGATGATATTCACCATCCCCCGGGGCCAGATAGCTCGGGTAGTCGAGGGCCTGGAGCAGCCGGGGACGTCGTCCGTGCCCACCAGGTTCAGCATGAACCCCGAGTACATGCTCAGCACCGGCTACGCCGAGATAGCCAGGCAGATGGGGCAGAGGGCGGCGGACGGCTCGGAGATCAGGGGCTACGCGGCGAAGGAGCGGAGGCACAGCCTCCAGTACCGTTAGGGCTCAGCAGAACTCGAGGGGCTCAACGAGGCCGTGGCTCTCGGCGCGGTACAGTGGGTGCCCTATACAGTAGTCCACCCACTTTAGCATCTCGGGCCACCTCATCTCCGGCTTGCTGTCATATCTCCAGCTCGGCTCCACGTGCCACCTTAACAGTTATCTCCGTGTCCCATCCCTCATACATGAGGAACCCATTATGAGTTATTTCACGCACCTGGAGTGCACGGCGTGCGGAGAGAAGCATGACGCCACCAAGGTTCAGACAGTCTGTAAGAGATGCGGTAAACCGTTGTTCGCCCGGTACGACCTGGAGGCCGTCAAGGAGGCGGTCACCAGGCGGGAGCTCGTGTGCCGCGAGGCCACCATGTGGAGGTACTGGGAGCTGCTCCCAGTCAAGAGCCGGAGGAACGTCGTGTCCCTGGGGGAGGGCTGGACGCCCCTCGTCCACACGCCGAGGCTCGGCGAGCGGATCGGCCTCAACGGCCTCTGGGTCAAGGACGAGGGCATAATACCGACGGCGAGCTTCAAGGCCCGCGGCCTATCCATGGCGATAAGCAAGGCCAAGGAGCTGGGCATCAACCGCGTCGCCCTCCCCTCGGCCGGAAACGCCGCCGGCGCCATGGCGGCGTACGGCGCACGGGCCGGGATGGAGGTCTACGTATTCATGCCCAAGGACGCGCCCAAGGTGAACATGATAGAGAGCCAGATAGTGGGCGCCAAGGTGGTGCTCGTCGACGGCCTCATCACGGACGCCGGGAAGCTCGTGAAGGCAGGCAACGACGAGATGGGGTGGTTCAACGTCGCCACCCTCGGCGAGCCTTACCGCATCGAGGGCAAGAAGACCATGGGGATCGAGGTCGCGGAGCAGATGGACTGGACGCTCCCCGACGTCATAGTCTACCCCACGGGCGGCGGCACAGGCATCATCGGCATGTGGAAGGTCTTCGACG
>CAZQOX010000364.1:0-1460 GCA_964594895.1 uncultured Candidatus Bathyarchaeia archaeon | reverse complement strand
GCTGTACTGCCTGAACTGCGGGTACCCCCTCTACAAGATAGAGCAGGAAGAGAAGACCGAAGTCCAACCGGAAGCAGAGCCCGAGGCACTCGAGGTCGTGGCCCCCGAGGAGCCGAAGGTCGACATGAGTGTTGAGATCGAACAACCGGTGGAGACTTTCGTGTTAGAGGAACCAGAGCCTGAGACGAAGCCGGAACCCGAGCCTGAACCAGAGCTTGCTGAGCCTGAGCCAGATCTAGAACCGGAACCTGAACCAGAGCCTGAGCCAGAACCCGAGCCGGAACCAGAGCCAGAAATCGAAATCGAGACGACGATAGAAGTAGAGGAAGCAGTGGTTGAGGAGGAAGCTCAGGAGCAAGTTGGGCCAGAGATCCACGTCGAAGAACTTGAGGAGGAGCCCATAGAGCCGGAGATGGAAGAGGAACTAGTAGAAGCCGAGCCCGTGCCTGACATGGAGACCGAGGCAGACATCCTTGTGGAAGAGGAGGAGATCGAGTTGGAGCCAGAGCCCGAGGAAGAGGCAATCGAAGAGCCCATCATGGAAGAGCTAGAGGCTGAGGAGCCCGCCGTAGAGGAACCAGAAATAGAGGAGGAAGCCCCCCTGCCTGAAGTCGAAGAGAAGATTATTATGGAACCTGAGCAACCTGAAAAGACCATAGATTTCATTAAAGAGGAACCGGAGTTGATGGAAGCGATCAGACTCGATTTCGCGCCAGACCCCCTGACCAAAGAGGTCATGGAGAACCTTGCCAAGAACATCACCCTAAAGATCAGGCTCGTCCGTCTGCTACGAGACCGCCAGGTGAAGGAGGAGACCTTCAAGAAGCTCTTCGATAGCTACGTCGATCAGGGACGGATCTGGGTCAGCCGCCGAGACGACACCGTGAGACGATTCAAGGCAGACATCGAGAGGATGGATGAGTCCCTGATAACCGCGCGTAAGGACTTCGAGCTGCTTGAGATCAGGAGGAACATCGGTGACGCCGACGACGAGGAGTACAAGGTCAAGGCCCCCGCCTATAACTGGGACATCGAGCACCTTGAGGAGGAGATAAAGAACCGTAAGGGCGGCGTCCTGTATGTAGCGAACCTAAGGAAGCTTGTGCCCGAGGAGGAGATCGTCGAGCTAGAGAAGATGGCTGACACGGACTACGGCGAATTGGACAAGATAGAGGATATAACGGCTGACACGATAGCGAAGATGAAGGAGACCCTCGCGGAGGCCCTCAACATCCTCAACTCGTAGTATTTGAATCATTAAATTTAAGTAAAACCACGTTTTAAAGTAAAATCACATAATTATTTCTAATTATCATCCAAATATACATAATTAATAGTGAAAAAGTGGAGTTGGGGTACAGATATGGAATAGAGATTCACATTCCACGACTCTTAAATGCGATGAAAAGCGACATCAAGGCAGCCATGGATAAAAGACACAGATCAGTGATCGTAAGCCC
>CAZQOX010000363.1:0-1464 GCA_964594895.1 uncultured Candidatus Bathyarchaeia archaeon | reverse complement strand
ATGAGATCCGGGTCAGGCTGAGGAAGAAACGCGGTGTAGAGGTTCGCCTCAATGAGCCCCTCGTCGATCATCTCCGGCTCCATCTCGCCGCTCTTGATCTTTGACGCGATCTTCCTCATGGCGTCGACTATCTCGGCCCTCCCGCCGTACGCTATCGCGATGTTGAGGTAGTATCGGTCGTAGCCCTTCGTGGCCTCCTCCACCTCGTGGATGAGTTCCTGGAGGCGCCGCGGCAGCGTGTTGATCCTCCCGATGGCTCTCACCTTGACGCGGTTGTCGTGTATGCGGCTGGACTTCATGACCTCCTCCAGGGTCCTCTCGAAGAGCCTCATCAGCTCCTGGACCTCCTTCGCTTCCCGGTTGAAGTTCTCGGTGGAGAACGAGTACAGGGTAACCGTCTTGACGCCCAGATCTAGGCACCAGTCGAGGAACTCCTCGACCTTGTCGGCTCCCTCCAGGTGCCCCTCCCACGGGATCATGTTCTGGCTCCGGGCCCACCGGCGGTTCCCGTCCATGATGACGCCGACGTGGCTGGGCTTTTCCCTCGAGTCTATCTGGTTCTTAAGCCATCTCTCGTAGACGCCGTAGACGCCGATGACTGAGAGTATCTCGTAGAGCATCTTCCCGCCATAGTCTGCGGCTGTGTAAATAAAGTTCGTGTTCAGGTCTCCCCGCGAAGGGGTCTGTTGAACGCGTCTCTGCCGAACCTCCTGTATATCAGGATCACCGCGATTATGGTCGTGGCCACGCCTGCCACCGTGTAGAATATGAGGGGCGAGAACAGGGTGATCGTTATCCCAGGGTTCATGAGAACCTCGGCCGACTCCAGCACTATGAGCCGCATCCAGAACAGGAATATGAGGCCGACCACGTTCTCCCACATCGTTATGGTCTTCCTCTCCAGTATGTAGTCGGACGCCGCGTCTCCTATGATGACCACCCCGATCCCCAGGGCTATCAGGTCCGTGCCTCTGATGAAGAAGGCGGCGGCGAGGTCCGGGAGGTGGGATGCCCAGAAGGAGATGTCCCAGAGGGGCTGCGCGGGGCTGGGCAGGAACTTCCACGCGTAGTCGATGCCCTGGTACGAGCCCAGGATTCCGAGTATCGCCCCGAGCCCCTTGGAGAGCAGCGTCATCCATCTATCCACAGGGGGCAGCCTGGGACGCATCGCTGTGATCCTCTCATCAAGCCCGAAGCCCTTGATGAAAAGCACCACGCCTAATACGAATGCCACCATCATCCCGGCGTTCTCCACCTGACCGCTGGCCATCAGGAACCCGAACAGGACCAGCAGCACCCCGGGGACCCCCAGGCTAACCCTGGAGTAGTAGGGGTCCTCGACCACCATCCTCAGGTACCTGAACAGGACTGCCCAAGTCTCCTCGATCCTCTTGCTGTGCTTCACCACTACGTGGTGGATGCTCGTGATGGGTATCCGGCTCTGGATGATGGGCACCAGCTCCT
>CAZQOX010000362.1:0-1486 GCA_964594895.1 uncultured Candidatus Bathyarchaeia archaeon | reverse complement strand
CCGCGGTGGGGATGCTGAGACCGACCACGAATATGAGGAAGATGCCGAGGACGCCTAGGATGCCGATGATGGTGTACATCTCCATAAGCATGGCTGCGCTCTCTCCCTTCGCCTTCACGGTAGTCGAGAGGCGTCTGAACATCCCGTGTGTCTGGTTGAAGAGGTAGTGCAGCGTGTCTCCCCCTGTCCTGACGCTGGAGGCGTAGCCCAGCAGGAGCTCGTTATAGTCTTTAAGGGCCACGGCCTTGGCCGCCTGCTCCATGGCGGTGACGGGGTCGACGCCGGTCGACATGACTATGGTCTCGATCCGTGAGACCTCGTCCTGCATGTTTGGCAGTAGCTTCATGTGTCGCATCCTCAGGAAGCTCTCGAAGGGTGAGAGGCCGCCGCTCACCATGACGCTGATGTACATGGAGGCGTAGGGGATCTCTATCTGGAGGTTGGACATCCTGCTGCTGGCGAACATCTTGGGGAGCAGCATCCCGAATATTATGATGACTATGGGGAGTAGAGCCGAGATCGGCACGTATATGAACCTTTGAATGCCTAACGGGACGCCGCCGTTCAGGAAGCCCATGACGGAGTAAGTGAGGAAAGCCAGAGGCACCATGCATGAGACAACGGACAGGAACCCCACGATGCTTAGGTAGACCTCGGCGTGGACCTTGATGTACGCCGACTCCAAGTCATTATCGACTGTCTTGAAGATCTCAGAAAGTATTCTGCCTAACCAACCGAAGTAGGCGTAGCAGAAGTCTCTTACTATCGCGACCGAGTTGACGTTTTTTATGCCTTCTGCACCTCCTCCGTATCAACCTCAGACGCCTTTTCCGTCATTTTTTTATCGATCACAAGCTGGTTGGCGTCTTGGGCTAGTTCCCAGAGCACCTTGGTCGCGAAGTCTAACTCAGTCTCTTGCTCTTTGACTAGATCATTAAGCGTGGATGGCTCGTCGTCTAGCTCTGGCTCAACGAAATCTTGCTCCGGAGCCTCAGGCTCAGGAACCTCTGGCTCTGGTAGCCCTGGCTCTGGTAGCCTTGGCTCTGGTAGCCCTGGCTCTGGTAGCCTTGGCTCTGGTAGCCCTGGCCCATCTTCAGTCTCAAGGGACTCGGTCTCTTGTTCAGATGATGGATAGGCAACTATATCTTCAAGCATCGATGAAGAGGCATCCTTCAACATGTCGATGATATCAATGGCCTCCTCTTCCTGCGGGACAGGCACCTCCTCTCTCTCCACCTTCTTTTCGCCGTTCGTCCTCTGGTCTCTCTGTCTGTTGTAGTAGGAGAGTATCTTCTCGGCCACCTCGCTCTGGTTCCTGACGCCGCTCTCAACTATCTGCTCTATGAAGCTTTCACGCCTGTCTATCTCCTCGAGGATGTCCTTCATCGACATGCTGGTCTGCGTCGATATCTGCTGTAGTATGAAGCTGTCCTTGAACCAGGTGTTGAACACGTCCTTCCTCGGGTCCCAGCGGGACACCTCGATG
>CAZQOX010000361.1:0-1494 GCA_964594895.1 uncultured Candidatus Bathyarchaeia archaeon | reverse complement strand
GGACCCTCAGGGGCGTCCTCGAGGGGTTCGACCAGCACGTTAACCTCTACATGAGCGACGCCGAGGAGGTCAGCGACCCGATGAACGTCAAGGAGATCGGGACCATCGTGCTCCGCGGCGACAACGTGATCATGATCAGTCCGCCACCGATGTAGAGCTGGTAACCGATGCCCACCAAGGGACCCATCCATCACGGTAAACGCATCCATATCCGTTGTAGGCGCTGCGGCAGACGCGCCTATCATATTAGGAACAAGGCGTGCGCCGCATGCGGCTACGGCGCCTCCAGCAGGCTGAGGAACCCGGCGAACAACAGGAAGACGCTGAACCGGAGCAGGCGCATCGTCTAGGCAAGTTTTTTAGGCTGTTTCTTAGCCCTGTATTCTGCGGGCGGGAGTACCCGAGACTGGCCAAAGGGGCGAGACTTAAGATCCGTTTCTCGGGTGGGAGATCTCGTGTCTTAGGACTTCGAGGGTTCAAGTCCCTCCTCCCGCACCTTTCTATGTGTCCACGCGTGCGCGTGGATGGGGGGAGGGGAGGTGTAGTCGCCGCCGTCACGATTTCCCGTTTTTCGGCTTTTTTTCTGGTTCGGGAGTTTTTTCAGGGCTTTTTTAGGTGGCGGTGGTTGGGGGGGTAGTCGTCGTTGACGCGGGCGGAGGAGATCCTGTAGAGATTATAGGTGAATTCTTCTGGTTGTCTGTGGGTGGTCTGGTGGTTCCGTTCGGCTGATCTATTTTGGGGTAGCAATTTTTCTGCCTAAATCGTAGGCTTTCTGTAATAGTTTTCCGTTGGTTTGAACGTCTCCTGCCTTACCCGCGCTACCGTAGACCATTCCCACGAGGTCTGCTTTGACATAAGCACATATGTCCTGGAAGGAGCGCAGTGCGTTGATCCCTCCTGAGACGAACACGTCCTCGTCTTCATAGGTCAGGATCACGCCGACGTCTTTCCCGGTGAGCGCGTAGCGGCCTTCATCGTGTACTGCGTATGTTCGGTCGATGAATAGTTTCATCTGCGCGGATACGTTGAACCAGTAGACCGGGGTCGCGAATATGATTCCCTGTGCGTCCTCGATTTTTTGGTACAGTGGCTGCATATCGTCTTTGATCACGCACCCCGCCTCTGGTTCTGTTCTGCATGCGTCACACGCGTTACAGGGGGCGATCTTCAGTTTACCTATCGGAACTACATCCGCTTCGCCGCCTGCGGCGTTGACTCCTTCAGCGGCTTTCAATGCTAGGATGGTGCTGTTACCGTTGTCACGTGGGCTCGCTGTTAAGATCAAGACGCGTTTATGTGGTTTCATGTTAAGGTCTTGCATATGTAATGTATTTCAGCTTTCTTTTAAAATAAGAAATCATCCGATCTACGTTGTTGACTATTTTACCGAGCGTTTAGTTTAGTAGTAGATGGAGCCGGTGGGGGCCTCCCTTATGGCATACTTCTCCACCACATCCCAGTCCACCTCGAAGCCCAGCCCAGGCTTGTCGGGGG
>CAZQOX010000360.1:0-1504 GCA_964594895.1 uncultured Candidatus Bathyarchaeia archaeon | reverse complement strand
AAGGCCGTGGCCAACGAGACCAACGCCAGCTTCTACCACATCGGCGGCCCCGAGATAATGAGCAAGTTCTACGGCGAGTCCGAGGAGCGGCTCAGGGAGGTATTCAAGGAGGCCCAGGAGAACGCGCCCAGCATCATCTTCATCGACGAGATAGACAGCATAGCGCCCAAGCGCGAGGAGGTCAGCGGCGACGTCGAGAAACGCATCGTCTCGCAGCTCCTCACCATCATGGACGGCCTCGAGAGCCGCGGCAAGATCGTGGTGATCGGCGCCACCAACCGAGTCAACGCGCTGGACCCGGCGCTCCGCCGCCCCGGCCGCTTCGACAGGGAGATCGAGATAGGCATCCCAGACGGGAAAGGCAGGCTCCAGATACTGCAGATACACACCCGCGGCATGCCGGTCTCCGAGGACGTGGAGCTGCAGGACATCGCGGACAGGACCCACGGCTTCGTGGGCGCCGACATGGAGGCCCTCGTCAAGGAGGCGGCCATGGGTGCGCTCAGGAGGGTGCTCCCGGAGATAAACCTCGAGGAAAGCAGCGTCCCAGCCGAGATACTGGACAAGATCAGCGTCACCATGAAGGACTTCGAGGACGCCCTCAGGGAGGTGCCGCCGAGCACCATGAGGGAGGTCCTCGTGGAGAGCCCCAACGTCCACTGGGACGACGTCGGCGGCCTGGAGGAGACCAAGAAGGAGCTCAGGGAGGCGATAGAGTGGCCCCTCAAGTACAGGGCCATCTTCGACCACGCCTCCGTCGAGCCCCCGAAGGGCATAATGCTCTACGGCCCATCTGGCACGGGGAAGACCCTCGTCGCAAAGGCGGTGGCAACGGAGAGCGGCGTCAACTTCATCAGCGTCAAGGGCCCGGAGCTCCTCTCAAAGTGGGTGGGGGAGTCCGAGCGAGGCGTGCGTGAGGTGTTCAGGAAGGCCCGGCAGGCGGCTCCCTGCATAATCTTCTTCGACGAGGTTGACAGCGTCGTGCCGCCGAGGGGCAGGGACGTGGGCACCAACGTGACGGAGCGCGTCGTCAGCCAGATACTCACCGAGCTTGACGGCCTAGACAGCCTGAAGGACGTGGTGGTCATCGCGGCCACAAACCGCCCCGACATGGTGGACCCGGCGCTGATGCGGCCCGGCAGGATAGACAGGATGCTACACATACCCAACCCGGACCTTGAAGCCAGGAAGGAGATAATCGAGATACACACGAGGAACAAACCCCTCGCCGACGACGTAGACATAGATGAACTCGCGGAGCAGACGGAGAACTACAGCGGCGCAGACATCGCAGCCGTATGCAGTGCGGCAAGCATGGCGGCCATCGACGAGCACCTTACGAAGTACAGCGACCCCAAGGAGGCCGAGGAGCACAAGAACGAGCTGGAGATAACCATGGAGCACTTCGACGCGGCCTTCCAGAAGGTGAAGACAAGCGGCTACCAGAAGGCCACCATCTACTGGGACAGCCAGAAGAACGCGCCGTCCACCAACATAATCTAAT
>CAZQOX010000359.1:0-1506 GCA_964594895.1 uncultured Candidatus Bathyarchaeia archaeon | reverse complement strand
GACACGGCGATGAAGCTCGGCGCCAACCTGCCGAGGGGCCCCTTCGAGATGAAGTGCATGGGGATCGGCGAGGAGAAGCCCATACTGACGGAGACGAGGGACGGCGTGCTCACCGTCACCGTCAACAGGCCGGGCAAGCTCAACAGTATGACCGCCGAGATGCTCGGGATGATCGGCGAGGCGCTGGGCGAGGCCGCGGCGGACAAGTCCGTCCGCTGCATCCTCTTCAAGGGGGCAGGGGACAGGGCGTTCTGCGCCGGCGCAGACATCTCACAGTTCCCCACGCTGGACGTCGAAGGCGCCCGTGAGCTGTCCAAGCTGGGCCAGAACACGTACAGGAAGATCATGGAGGCGCCAGTGCCCGTCGTCGCGGCGGTCAACGGCTACTGCCTGGGCGGCGGGAACGAGCTCGCCATACACTGCGACTTCAGGCTCGCGTCGGAGAAGGCCAGCTTCGGGCAGCCCGAGGTCAACCTGGGGCTCATAACCGGATGGGGCGCGACATACATGCTGCCGAGGCTGATAGGCGAGAGCCTCGCCGCGGAGATGATGATGACGGGCCGCCGCCTGAACGCTGATGAGGCGCTCAGGGCGGGGCTCGTGAACGCAGTATACCCGGCGGAGGAGTTCGATGCAAAGGTGCATGAGTTCGTGAAGGCTCTCGTGGACGGCCCGCCCCTCGCGCTGGCGGCGATGAAGAAGCTAGTTAACATGGAGGACCTTGAGGCCACGTCGGATGCCGAGGCCGACGAGTTCTCCAACCTGTGGAACTACCGGGACCTCATGGAAGGCATAACCGCCTTCAACGAGAGGAGGAAACCCGAGTTCAAAAGAGAGTAGCTATGCCGCCTTGAAGGCGAGTACCACGCCGTACTCATCCTTCACGTAGGCGGCCTCCACCCTGGAACCGACATCTATTTTTTCTTCGTCCAGCAGAAGGCCGCTTATGCTTACTCCTTCGTCCAGGGTTACGACGCCTACCCCGTAGGGGCACCGGTCCTGGAACCTGGTCAGCGGGACCGCTATCACCGTCTTAGCCGCGACGGTGCCCTTGTCCATGAACCGTCTCCACCCGAGATCCGTCGAGCCGCACCTGTTGCAGAGCGGCCTCGGAGGAAGCATCAGGTGTCCGCAGCTCTTACACTCCACGCCCACGAGCTCCTCGTTCATCAGGTGATCCATGTACGCCTTCACCGTGTACTCCGTCATCTCAGCCCCTCCTGTAGATCTGCACCGACACGGTGGCGCCCGCCGCTCCCACGTTGTGGGCCAAGCCGACCTCCGCGTCGGCGACCTGGTGTTCCCCCGCCTGCCCCCTCAGCTGCTTGAACATCTCGTACACCATCGCGGCGCCGGTGGCCCCCACGGGGTGGCCCTTGGCTTTGAGCCCGCCGTCGGGGTTCACAGGTATCTCACCGTCCAGCGCCGTCCTCCCCTCCGAGGCCGCTTTGCCGCCCTCGCCCTTGGCGAAGAACCCGAGGTCCTCGGTGGCGACGACCTCGGCGA
>CAZQOX010000358.1:0-1515 GCA_964594895.1 uncultured Candidatus Bathyarchaeia archaeon | reverse complement strand
TGGATTGAGCTCTACTGAGCGACGCGCCGTCTACGATGGCCCCGGCTGCGTCTGTTGGCCCGTCGATCCCATCAGTGCCGAGGCATAAGACGACAGAGTCTTGACCAGCGATCTTCATGAGTGCGCTAAGAGCTACTTCCTGGTTCCTCCCTCCTATGCCCGGGCCTGTGACGGTGACGGTTGTCTCGCCGCCGAGCAGAAGAGCTCCTGGCTTGGGTACAGGAAGATCGTTTATGGAGACGCTTCTCGCCAGCCCGGCGTACACCGTGCCCACGTGGCGTGCCTCGCCCTCAACGAATGTGCTAAGGACTCTGGTGTTGTAGCCAAGCTTCTCAGCCTTATCCGCCGCTGTCCTCGCCGCCTTCAGGTTGTTAGCGACGACGACGTTGTGAACCTTCTCGAAGACAGGGTCACCGGGTTTCGGGGTCTCAGCCGCCTTTCCTTCGAGACCCAACTCTATCCTTCTCTTTATAGCAGGACTCACGGAGGCCCACACCCCGTACCTGTTCAGAACATCGCGTGCCGTCTCGTAGGTCGAGGGGTCTGGCGCTGTCGGCCCGGAGGCGATGGCGTCTAAAGGGTCCCCGACTACGTCTGAGAGTATGAGGCTGACTACGGTAGCCGGGTAACAGTTGGCGGCGAGTTGTCCCCCCTTGAAGGCAGATAGGTGCTTCCTGACGGCGTTAAGCTCGTTTATTGTGGCCCCCGCGTTGAGCAGTCTCCTCGTCACATCTTGGACAGCTTCAAGGGAGACGCCGTCAGCCGGCAACGGCATGAGCGCGGAGCCGCCGCCCGATATGAGGGCTAACACCATGTCGTCGGGTGAAAGGTTCGAGGTGAGCCTCATCATGTCCCGGACTCCCTTCACTCCTTCATTATCCGGGACTGGGTGAGACGCCTGGTTTAGCCTAACATGGTTAACGCGATACCGGGTTAGGGTGCCCCTGAGTATGTTCACGACTCCCCCCTCCACTCTGTCTCCGAGGACGTCCTCGGCAGCCTCGGCCATGGGGCCCCCGGCTTTTCCACCGCCTACGATCAATACTCTCCTGACATCGTCGATGGGCTTCTTGAAGCTATCAACGACGACGTATCCGTCGATCACTTGCAGTTTTTCCATCACCGCGTTTTTCGGGTCCACCGCGTTTATCGCTGCTTCCATCACTGTCAACGCGTCATCTCGCATCTTGCGGAATTTCTCCGTCGAAGCATTCTTGACGAGCTGTTGACGGTTCCTGAACATGACGGCAGCTACCTCTGAGGTAAGGTATGTATGTAGAAAGGAGTGGAAAAATGTTGGGTGCTACTCGCGGACGATGTACTCGCTGGCCCTCGGCGGGTCTGGGCTCATACCCTTCCTCGTCCTGATCTTCTTTATCAAGTCTGGCAGCATGCTGTCAGGGACGGGTGACCAGTGGTCGAAGGTCATCTGCCAGAACGCGGTCCCGCTCGTGGCGGATCGCATCTCCTGGCTGAAGCCCAGCGTCTCGCTCACCGGCACCATGCCTGTGACGT
>CAZQOX010000357.1:0-1518 GCA_964594895.1 uncultured Candidatus Bathyarchaeia archaeon | reverse complement strand
GCGGCTGGTGGACCCTCCGCGACATCGTCGAACAGCAGAAGATAGCGGCGTGGGCTCTCCTCGACCACGCTGCACGCAACAAGGAGACCGTCCTCCAGAACGCCTACCAGAAGGCGGTACGCCAGACCCGGAGAGGCGCCGAGGACCCCCTGACAGCCTACGTGATCCCCGCCGTCCAGCACGACCCCGGGACGATGGAGCTCCTCGTCGAGAAGCTCCTCGCCCAGAACATCGAGCTCTACAGGGCCAAGGAGCCGTTCACCGCGGACGGCTACATCTACGGCCAGGGCAGCTGCGTGGTACCGCTCGCCCAGCCTAAGATGGGGCTCATAAAGACCCTGCTCGGCCAGACGAGGTTCCCCGACGACAGCTTCACCAGGCAGCCGGACGGCTCGCCCCACAGGCCCTACGACACGGCCACCGACACCCTCGCCGAGTTCATGGGCGTCGCGGTCCACCCCGTCGAGTGGATCACCGACGTTGATATGGAGAAGGTCGACGACTACAGTCAGCCGGTCGGCGTCGTAGACGACTCCAGCGAGGTGGGCTACCTCCTCGACACACGCCTCAACCAGGCCTACAAGGCGGTGAACCTCCTCCTGGGCCAGGGCGTGCCCATAAGACGCGTCACGGAGCCCCTCTTCGCCGGCGACACCGAGCTGCCGCCAGGCTGCTTCATCGTCGACCCCGGCCACGAGGAGAAGCTCACCGCCGTCGCCGAGGAGACGGGCGTCGACTTCCACGCTCTCCAGGTGCTGGACGCCGAGACCACGCCCGTCAAACGCCTCAAGGTGGGCGTGTACCAGAGGTACTGGGGAGGCAACGCAGACGAGGGCTGGACCAGGCTATGCCTCGAACAGCACCGCTTCCCCTACACCACGCTGATGGACGAGGACATCCTCGAGGGAGACCTATCAGAGTACGACGCCGTAATACTGCCCAGCGACCCACCCGCCATGATCACAGGCGGCGACGAGCTCCAAGAATGGTGGAAGGAGAACAGACCAGATTACCCGCTACCCGAGTACCCGCCCGAGTACCAGTCGGGGCTCGGCGACGAAGGCAAGGAGAAGCTCAAGCAGTGGGTCGAGAAGGGCGGCACCCTCATCTGCCTCGGCGAGGCAGGCATGTACGCCATCGAGGCCCTCGGCCTCAAGGCCGCCGACACGCTGAAAGACCTCAAGCCCAAGGAGTTCCACTGCCCAGGCAGCACGGTGCACATCCTCGTCGACACAATCAACCCCGCGGCGTACGGCATGCAGGAGGACGCCCTCGCCCTCTTCTGGGGCAGCCCCGCATACAAGATACTGCCCAGCGGCGAAAACCACAGGTACCAGGTCGTGGCCAGCTACCCCGACACAGACATCCTCGAGTCTGGGTGGCTCATCGGCGAGGAGCACCTAGCCAACAAGGTGGCCGTCCTCAGGGCCGAGGCAGGCGACGGGGCGGCGTTGCTGCTGGGCCCCAGGGTCCAGCACAGGTGCCAGACCCACGGCACCTTCAAGCTCCTCTTCAACA
>CAZQOX010000356.1:0-1536 GCA_964594895.1 uncultured Candidatus Bathyarchaeia archaeon | reverse complement strand
TTGCTCATGGCCTCGAACTGGTTGTACATGTCCTGGAGGCTGAACTTGCCGCTGAGCATCGCCACGACGTCCTTCTCCGAGACCGGCGTCTCCGCCTCCTTGACCTTGGCGACGAGTCCCTCGACGTCGCCCATCCCGAGGAGCCTGCCGATGAACCTGCTTGGGACGAACGCCTCCAGGTCCTCTATCTTCTCGCCGGTGCCGATGAACTTGATGGGTGCCCCGGTGGCGGCGACGCTGCTCAACGCGCCTCCTCCCCTGGCCGTGCCGTCCAGCTTTGAGACCATGATGCTGCCTATGTTGGTGGCCTCCTTGAAGGCTGTGGCCTGGGCGGACGCCTGCTGGCCTATGGTGCCATCCAGAACCAGTATGATCTCATGGGGCTTCACGGCGGCGGCTATCATCTGCATCTCCTTGATGAGGCTCTTCTCCTCCTTGTGGCGGCCGGAGGTGTCCACGATTACGACCTCCCTGTCACGGAAGTGCTCGACGCCGCGCCTTGCTAGAGTCACAGGGTCCTTGGCGTCTTCCTCCCCGTAGAACGGTGCCTTGATGCTGTCGGCGAGCTGCTTGAGCTGGCTGTAGGCTCCCGGCCTGAACGTGTCGGCGCATATTATGCCAACCTTGAGGCCGCGCTTCTGGTAGTAGCGGGCGAGCTTGGCGCTTTGGGTGGTCTTGCCTGAGCCCTGGATGCCCACCAACATGAGTACGTTCTGTCTGCCGGGCTGTATCTTGAGCTCCTGAGGCTTCTCGCCCACGAACCTGGTGAGCTCGTTGTAGATGACCTTGATTAGGTGCTCGCGGCGGCTGATCCCTGGGGGCAGCTTCTCTTCGAGGGTGCGTCTCTGTATGTTCTGGCTGAGCTCCATCACCAGGCTCACGTTGACGTCGGCCTGGAGGAGCGCCCTCTGGAAGTCTTTGACGAGCTCCTTCACCAGCGCCTCGTCCACCACTGGGGCTCTGATGATCTTCTGTATGGCGTTGTATAGGTTGCCTCCCAGCTTCTCTAGCACCACTGCGCACACCCGGTAATGTGTGTAGACTAGGTCATGTCATATAAATGTCAAGTATCCCAGGTGTCCTCGTCCCCGGTCCGTCTCGGCTACATCGTTTTAATCCCCTGACCAAGCTTAACCTGTAACCGGCGTAGATGAAACCCAGCTACATCCTTCCCTTTGTCCTCGTCTCCATCCTGATACCCACGCTGAACCAGGGCACGGAGCCTGACATACTTCTACAGTTACACTCGTTCAACGTCACCCAGTCGGGCGCCGAGGTACAGGTATGTGCCGAGGTGTGGCTGGAGAGCTCCACCCCGGAGACGGAGTACTGCAGCCTCGACCTGATCGCTGACGGCATGATCGTGGAGGCCGTGTGCTGGAGCGACCTACCCGACATCCCCTGGGCGCACCCCGCCGTCACCGCACCCACCGTCCTCCACATGAACAGGACGATCACCCTCAGGGAAGGCGCCCACGAGCTACAGCTGGAGAGCTACGCGCGGAACACCGAAAACGAGTGGACGCGGTACACCTC
>CAZQOX010000355.1:0-1568 GCA_964594895.1 uncultured Candidatus Bathyarchaeia archaeon | reverse complement strand
CGTCGACGCTCGTTATGGGCGTGCACTCGCCTCCGGTGCCGCAGAGGAACGCCTCGTCGCTGGCGTAGAGTTCGACGCGGGTCAAATCTCGTACCTCCACCGGGATGCCCATGTCGGGGATGAATTCGATGAAGCAGCCTCTGGTCACCGACTCCAGTATGGACGCCGTCACGGGCGGCGTGATCACCTTGCCGTCCCTCACCGTCATGAGGCACGCCCCAGTTGACTCGCTTACGAAGCCTCTTCTGTCGAGGAACACGGCGTTGTCGTAGCCGCAGCGCATGGCCTCCCGCCTCGCTAGGGCCGAGTTGGCGTAGTTGGCCCACGACTTGGCCTGCGGCGGCAACGCGTCGCTGCTCAGACGCCTCCAGCTGCTCACCATGAACCTCCGCTCCTCCCCGAACCGGGGGTTGTCTCTGCCTAGAAGCGTCTCGAAGCCCCACGTAGGCACCACGACGTGGCTCTCCTCCTGCCTCCCAGCCTTGGGCCAGACCCTCGGCTGGATGTAGGTGTTCCTCTTGTACCCGTTGGCCTTGATGGTCTCCCTCACCGCCTCCAACAGCTCCTCCTTGGAGTAGGGCATGGCCAGGCCGTCGACCTCTGCGCTCCTGAAGAGGCGGTCCACGTGCTGCCTCCACCCGAAGACGTTCAGCTTTCCCTCGGATAGCACGTCTCCCTCGACGTAGGCCTTGATGCCCTCGAAGATGCCCAGGTAGATGGGCTCCATCGCCGAGACCAGCGCCTCGCCGGTGGGAATGATCTTCCCGTTCATCCAACAGTACTCTGAATCACGGAAACCCGCAGACATAGAATCAATTAATACTACGACGGATCGCGTTATAGCAATTTCTAAAAAACAGGACACCCTTACAATAATATATGGCTGTCGAAGGGCACGTGGCGACCGTCGTCGTCAAGGAGGTGGCGTCCCACGAGGACGCGTTGAGGGAGGCCGGGTTCATCAAGAACTGCCCCTACCTGCTGGTGGCGGGCGTCAACGGCTGCACCTTGACCACCGTTTTCATGGTCCCCGACGAGTACAGGTGGTGGGCGGACTACTCCGAGCTGTTCCCGGAGAGCAAATCCCAGACAATCCTCATGGAGGAGGTCATATACCCCGTGAGCCCCAGAGAGGTAGTCCGATGCGAGTCCCCTCCCTGCGGCGCAGACTGTGATGAGTGCCCCCAGAGAGAGCAGTTCAACTGCAAGGGCTGCGTGGCAACGAAAAAGAAATAGGGGTAGGTGGCGGGGTCAACCGATGATCTGTTTGAAGACCCTCAGGTGGTTTCCGCCCAGTATCTTCAGTATGTCCTCGTCGCTGTAGCCGCGCCTCACCATGACCCTCGTCATGTTAGGCATCTTGCTGACGTCCTCAAGCCCCTCTGGCGTGGACCCGATGCCGTCGAAGTCGCTTCCCAGTCCCACGTGGTCCGGACCCACAAGTTCCACGACATGGTCGACGTGTTCCACCATCTTCTCCACCGTGGCCTTGTCCTTGTCCACGAAGGCGGGAGCGAAGTTCATCCCCATGACGCCGCCGTGGTCCGCCAGCGCCCGGATCATGTCGT
>CAZQOX010000354.1:0-1589 GCA_964594895.1 uncultured Candidatus Bathyarchaeia archaeon | reverse complement strand
CCATACACCCCGCCATGGAGCAGCAGGTGGTCCCCATCGCCAAGGGAGGCATCGTCGCCACACTCAACGCGCGGACAAGCATCCTGGCGGCGGCGAACCCTTCGCTGGGCCGGTACAACCCCTACCAGACCATCGCCCAGAACATAACGCTGCCAGTCACCATCCTCAGCAGGTTCGACCTCATATGGATACTCAAGGACAAGCCCGACAGCCAGCTGGACGCCGACGTCGCCGAACACATCCTCGGGCTCCACAGGATGCTGACGGTGGCGGAGGCCCCGCTGAGCATGGGGCTCCTCAAGAAGTACATCAGCTACGCCAAGAAGGTCAAGCCCATCATCACCGACGACGTCATCGAGCGCTTCAAGGACTTCTACGTGAAGATGAGGAACGCCAGCGTCGAGGGAGGCGAAGCCGCCGCCATAGCGATCACCGCCAGACAGCTGGAGGGCCTCGTCAGGCTCTCCGAGGCCCGCGCCAGGGCCCACCTCCGCGCCGAGATCAGCGTCGAGGACGCCGAGGCAGCCATCAACCTCATGCAGAAGAGCCTGGAGCAGGTGGGCATCGACATCCAGACGGGCCAGATAGACATAGACATACTGTACTCGGGCAAGCCGCGGAGCCTCCAGAACCAGCTCCAGAAGCTGCTGCAGGTGATAAGCGAGATGGAGAGGGTGAGCGGAAGCGTCCGCGACGACGACCTCTACGACGCGCTGCAGAGCGACCACGGCATAGGAAGAGCCGAGGCCGCCAGGCTCATCGGGGTCATCATGAAGGACGGCACCATATACTCGCCGAGGCCCGGATACTACAAGCGCACCACGTAGAGCCGCCCTTTAATACCTTAGCTTCTTGTCCACCTGGTTCATCGGGGGCTCCCCCCGCTTCACCCTGAGAATGTTCTCCACCATCATCTTCAGCCCCGCGTCGGAGCGGCTGTCACTGGAGACGACGCTGTGGGGCGTGCATATTACGTTGGGAAGCTCCCAGAACGGGTACTCCGAGGCCGGCTTTCCCTCCGTGTTCCACAGCGGGTCCCAGAAGTGGGGCGTCCACCAGACGTCCAGGGCGGCGCCCGCTATCCACCCCTCACTCAGGGCCCTGTAGAGGGGCTCCTCCTGGATGAGGGCCGCCCTCGCCACGTTCACAATGTAGGCCGTAGGCTTCATGGCCCGCAGCTCCTCTTCCCCGATCATTCCCCTGGTCTCAGGGGTAAGCGGGGCCGTGACGACGACGAAGTCCGACTCGGACATCACGTGTAATAGATCGTCTGGGGTCCCCAGGAACTCCAGGCCCATGGCCTCGGCGAGCCCGTCGTCCCCGTGACGCTTCACCGCAAGTATCCCCATGCCCATGCACTGGAGCATCCTGCCCACCTCCTGCCCTATGCTGCCGAAGCCTATTATGCCTGCTTTTCTGCCACTCAGCAGGACCCCCTGCCCGACGCCCCTGCCCTCCATGAAGCTGCCGTGCCTCTGGATCACCTTCTTCGCCAGCGCGAACACCAGGGCCACGGCGCCCTCCGCCAGCGGCCCCGGGTTGGAGCCCGAGGTGTTCGCCATCCACGTCTCCTCCCTCAACGCGTCGAA
>CAZQOX010000353.1:0-1592 GCA_964594895.1 uncultured Candidatus Bathyarchaeia archaeon | reverse complement strand
TCTTCGGGTTCTTCATCATCGTCGAGGCTATGCCGACCCTCTGCTTCATTCCCCTGGAGAACGACTCGTACTTCGAGTCAGCCCACTCGGACATGTCGACTATCTCGAGGAGCTCGTGGATCCTGTTCTCCCTCTCCTCCCTGGGCATGTCGTTCAGCTGCCCGATGTAGTCCAGGTTATCGAAGGCCGTCAGGTCCCCGTAGAGGCTGCTGTACTCCGGGAGTATGCTTGCTACGGTCCTCACCTCCCTGGACTGCTCTACGATGTCGAAGCCTCCGACGACGGCTGTCCCAGAGGTTGGGACCGAGAGCCCCATCAGCATAAGCACAGTCGTCGTCTTCCCCGCCCCGTTAGGGCCCAGGAACCCGAAGATCTCCCCTCGCTCCACCTCTAGATTCAGCTCGTTCACAGCCGTGAAGTCCCCGTACATCTTCGTGAGCTTGGATGTCTCGACTACGTATTCGGTCATTCATTCTACCTCCTTTTGAACCTCCTGAACATGTACGCCGCGCCTGCTATCGCGACCACGGCGACGCCGAGCCCTATGACGCCCCAGGCTGTCGAAGCCTTGGCGGTCACCCTCAAGTCGATCTCGTCTGACTCGAGCTGATCGCTTATCGCCTTCATGGTTAGAAGGTAGTCGCCCGCGACGGCGTCGGACGGCGTCTCCGTGACGACGGTGAAGGTTGTGGACTCCCTGGGGGAGAGGGAGTTGACCTGCACGGGAGTTATCGTGGCCTCCCAGTCCTCGGGCAGCGCCGCCTCCAGATAGAGCGTCGTGAGCGCCGTCTGGCCGTTGTTGGTCACCCTGGCGGTGTAGGTGACGCTGCCCCCTATGGTGACCGACGTGTACAGCGTGGAGAGCTCAAGCGTCAGCTCGTAGGAGCCTGACACCGTGATGCTGAAAGGCAGCAGCGTGTGGGACCCGTCGTCCGAAGCGATGACAACCTCCAGCTCGTACTCCCCGGTGGCGACGGACCTCGGGGGCTCGACCTCTATGTCGAAGGTGATGGACTCGCCTGCACCGATCTGTAGGTTCGAGACCGCGATGTCGTCCGTTATGAAGTCGGTGGCCCAGTTGGCGGGGGCCGAGGACACGGTGAGCAGACAGACGGCGTCCTTCTCCCCCTTGTTCCAGACCACTATTGGGAAGGTGATGGTCTCCCCCGCCTCCACCGTCACGTCTCTGAAGGTGCTGATGACCTCCAGCTCGCTCTTTGGCTGCCGCAGGTTCACCTCGAAGCTCAGGGTGTCACAGACTTTGTCGTTCCCGTCAACGGCCTGCACCGTGACGCTGTAGTCGCCTACCACCGCGTCCCCTGGGTGCTCCAGCTCGACGGTCAGGGACTCCGTCTCGCCCGGTGAAAGCGACAGGCTATTCACTATGAGCCCTGAGCTCGTCTTGTAGCTTATCTCCCACCTCGTGGGAGCCTCGGTCTGGAGGGTGATCAACTTGGTGACCTCCCCGACGTTTGACACGCTGAGGGGCAGCTCGATTTTCTGGCCGAGCTCCCCCGATACGGAGGGGTACGTAGACCTTAACTCGATCTCGTCTGTGCTCGCCATGGGGGTGATCGTGAAGCCCAGAGACG
>CAZQOX010000352.1:0-1602 GCA_964594895.1 uncultured Candidatus Bathyarchaeia archaeon | reverse complement strand
TGGCCGCGGCGCTGGCGAACGACCCGCCTCTGATCCTGGCGGACGAGCCCACAGGCGAGCTTGACACCGAGAACGCACGGATCGTGGTGCAGTATCTGCGGAAGATCAACCGGGAGCTGGGGAAGACGGTGGTGATGGTGACCCACGACCCCAGCATCGCGAGGGTGGCTGACAGGATACTGAGGATACACGACGGCGTCGTGCAGGCGGACGTGGCGCCGATGACGGACGAGGAGAGGCCGGCGGACTACGGTGAGATGCTCCGGGCGAGGATCACGGAGATCGACGCGACTTTGGCGGGCCTGGACAGCCAGTTCAAGGCCGGGACGCTTACGGGTGACGAGTACGTGGAGAGGCAGACGCGGCTGAAGAACACGATGGAGGTGCTCCGTGGGGAGCTTCACCGCCTGGGCATAGTGCACTAGCCTTTTCACGTATGTTACCACATTAAAACCGAGTCTGGGTTGTTCCATGTTACATGGAATAAGTGTTTTGGGGAGTGAGTGGGGCTAGCGTTTTTCTGGACAGGTGTTTACACGTGTTTGTGGTCAGTTTTTTTTCGGGGTTCTCTGTCCACCGTGTCCGCCGTTGGCCCGCTCACGGCTTACTCGCATCTATTTTACGATGCGTGGATGCTGGTTTGGGTTGGTGGTTTTAGACACTCTCGGCTTCTTAGGGGGGTGGGTTTAGACTTGGCTCCGCGAACTCTGACAACTTTTCTTGTCAAGTTTCGTGGTTCAAATAGCCTTAAAACGGTGGCTATCATGCTGTTCTCCTGTGGAAAAACGTGAAAAACGGTTGGGACGAGCTGGACGACCTGGTGATAAGGGCGCTGTCCAGCCCGGAGCGTAAGAACATACTGAGGATCGTGGGCGGCTACCCGGAGGGCGTTAAGTACACGGGCATCCTGGGGGAGACGATGCTGAGCACGGGGAGGCTCAACTACCATCTGGGGGAGCTGGACGGCTTCCTGGAGAGGGACGAGGAGCGGCGGTACAGGCTTACGGAGCTTGGCAGGAAGGCGGTGGCGGTGCTTGAGTTCATCAAGGAGGACATGGACACCGGCGTCCTGGAGACGCTGAACACTAGGCGGGGGGAGCGGCTCCGCTGGATAAGGAGACGCATGGACGTGGGGTTCTATGTCGCCAGTGCCGTGTTGCTCGGCGTCACCGGGTTGATGGGTTACTTCGCTTACGTCGAGCGGAACCCGGTGCTGGCAGCGTTCACCCCAGTCTGGGGGGTGTTGTCGGCGGGGCTGATCTACCTTATGAACCGCTCACGGAGGAGGGACCCTGAGCGGATTCTGTGGGTAGTGGAGTGGCTTGAGTGGAGGCTCCTCGGAGGCTACAAGGAGAGAAGATAGAGGACTCTTCACCTCAATCTTTAGGTTAAAAAATTGAAAGAAAAGAAAACCATGATCGCGTGCCGTGCCTACGGCCTACGGCCCGTGGTGTTAGAGTTTGAGAGGGTTTAACCCGTGTCATTTGTGAGCTGGCTTATGTCCAGTATCAGACTCTGTCCGTCACCCGAGTAGACGACAGGTAGCTGTCCATCCCATTGCTGTAGCCACAGGTACTGGCTGTACTCGGCGGTCATCTGCTC
>CAZQOX010000351.1:0-1607 GCA_964594895.1 uncultured Candidatus Bathyarchaeia archaeon | reverse complement strand
AGGCGACGAAGTGGTCTTCGTGGTGGTCGTCGATGAACCTCAGGAACTTTTCGCCTGTCCCGCCCGTCTCGTCCTCGAGGTACTCGTCCACTATGGACACGTAGTCGACTCCCTCCATGTCGGCGAAGACGGGGGCGATGTTGGTGGTCTTGCCCGAGATGAAGCCTGTGGCCACGTTCTCGCTCCCGAAGTAGCCCTCGGACCTCTCCAGGATGGTGTACCCGGTGGGCAAGGGGTGGAAGACGAACCCGTTGGCGTAGACACCCGTCACGTTGGCCTGGTAGCCTGACAGCATCTGGGCGTGAGCCGTCTTGGTCTGAGTCATGTAGTCAATCTGGTTGAGCTCCAGGTAGACGCCCTCCTCCATGAGTCTCTCCAGGTTGGGCATCTCCCCGGCTTCCAGCTGCTCCCAGAGATGGTTCCTCTGGTACCCGTCGAAGGAGACGAGTATGACGTTCGGGGGCTGTTCCTCCGCGTGTGCAGACGGCGCCAAGAGTAGGAAAAACAATAGAATAACCAATACGTGGCGAAGCATGTGACTCACCGTGTTTCAGATCAACGTCAACGTATATCATGGTTTATGAGTCGATGACACATACAACAGGGGTCTGGGTTTATATGAGCCGCTTCCACTACGGGAGCGATGCACGATCTGGATGAGATCAGGGCGAGCTCTGAGCCGGCGCCGGAGTACGTGGAGGCTTTCAGGGAGAAGGCGCCGAGGCTCCACGAGCAGTACGTGACCTACAGGCTCGACGAGGAGGCTGCCGCCAAGATAAGGTGCCACTCGGACAGATTTCTCGTGGTGGTGTTCAGCGCCGAGTGGTGCCCAGACTGCCACAGGAACGTCCCCATACTGGCTCTGCTCAACAGGGAGGCGGGGCTCGAGGTCAGGGTTTTCGGCCACCTCATGAGAGACACCAAGAATGATAAACGACGGTGGAGGATACCACCGAGCCCACCCGAGGTCGATGATTTCGACGTCGTCAAGATACCACACATAGCCGTCCTGGACATGAAGGGCGAGGTGGTCGGCGAGATCATAGAGAACCCGCCCGAGGGAAAGAGCCTGGAGCAGGCCTTGCTGGAAATCCTCGAAGCTTAAGCTAGTTTTTAATACGCCTATCTCTTCTCTCAGGGTCAGAGATGAAGGCAGGGACCATCCTAAAAGAGCTCGAGGCTAGAGACGGCAGAAAGGTCACCCTGAGGACCCCCACCTGGGAGGACCTGGACGACATGCTGGATTTCATCAACAGCCTCGTCGAGGAGGAAGCCATGATCCTCATGGAGACCAAGCAGACCCGGGACCAGGAGGTGGACTGGCTCGCAAGGGCATTATCCAACATGGAGAAGGATAGACAAGTTAGGGTCGTCGCCGAGGTGGATGGAAGGATGGTGGGCCAGTGCGAGGTCGCGCTGAGAGCCGGCAGGAAGAGCCACGTGGGCACCCTCGGCATCTCCGTGAAGCAGGGCTACAGGGATGTGGGTGTAGGCCAGGAGCTGATGAGGGAGGCGGAGAGGCACGCCGGCAGGCTGGGGCTGGAGAAGATAATGTTGGAGGTCTTCGCCACCAACGACAGGGCCATCCACGTCTACGAGAAGATGGG
>CAZQOX010000350.1:0-1612 GCA_964594895.1 uncultured Candidatus Bathyarchaeia archaeon | reverse complement strand
AGGGTGTGGTCGCCCATCCAGACGTTGATGTTCTCCTCGACCTCGGCGACGCTCATCATGCCAGGGATCACTAGATCGCAGTCGGGGTTGCTAAGCACGTACTTAAGGGCCGTGTTGGCGTTGCTGAACGCTCCACCGCCGAAGGGCTTCATGATGATGGTGCCCACGTTCAGCTTCTTGCACGTCGGGAGCAGCTCATCAGCTGGCTTCGTGGTGAGGTAGTTGTAGGGTATCATCATGGTCTCGAAGAGCCCCGTCTTGACCATCTCGACCGCGAGGTCCGGGTTATGGCTCGTGACGCTGACGTGGTTGATCCTGCCCTGCTCCTTCGCCTCCTCGACGGCCTCAAGCGCTCCGCCCGGCGCCCTCACCTGGCTCCACTGCTCCTGATTCGTTACATTATGGAGCTGGTAGACGTCTATATGGTCTGTCCTAAGGTTCCTGAGGCTGGTCTCCAGCTCCTTCTTTATTCCGTCGGCTGTCCTCTGGTGGCTCTTGGTGGCGATGTACACCTTATCCCTCACGTCCTCCAGCGCCTTCCCGATACGCTCCTCGCTTGTGGTATAGCCCCGGGCCGTGTCGTAGTAGTTGAGCCCTAGGTCGTAGCAGCGCCGTACGACCTCTATTGCCTTCTCCTCTGACACCCTCTGGATTGGGATGCCGCCGAAGCCCATGGTCTTGACGTTAAGCCCCGTCTTACCGAGCTTGATCTCATTCAAAACAATCCAGATAAGGTATGGTTGACTCGTTAAAAATCTGTGCATGAGGCTGAATAGGTTTTAAAAGCGGTGGAACACCCTGAATACGATTCCAATGTCGCATCCTGTCGCACTAGATAAACCGGGTGAACGTGTAGTCCTGATGGGAAACGAGGCCATCGCCCGCGGCGCCATCGAGGGCGGAATAGCCCTCGCCTCGGGGTACCCGGGGACGCCGTCGTCGGAGATCGGTAACACCTTCGCCAGAGTCGCTAAGCAGCTGGGCATCCACTTCGAGTGGAGCGCCAACGAGAAGGTGGCGTTGGAGGTGGCGTTCGGGGCGTCCATGGTGGGCCAGAGGGCCATATGCAGCATGAAGCACGTGGGCGTGAACGTCGCCTTGGACATACTGAACGCCATCACTCTGAGGGGCGTCAAGGGCGGCCTCGTGCTGGTTAGCACGGACGACCCGAGCCAGCACAGCAGCCGAACAGAGCAGGATAACAGGTGGCTAGGCAGGCATAACGACGTGCCCATCCTGGAGCCCAGCAGCCCCCAAGAGGCTAAAGACCTCACCAGATACGCCCTAGAGCTCTCGGAGCAGGTCAAGCTCCCCGTGATGATAAGGACCGTGACCAGGCTCAGCCACATGCGGAGCGACGTGGAGCTGGGGGAGATGCAGAGGCTTGACAGGAAGCCCGCCTTCGACTGGGACGGCTTCAGCTACAGGGTCGCGGGCTTCGAGAAGCTCTTCAGGCGCCACAAGGAGCGCCACGGCAAGATTGACTCGGTGCAGGAGATATTCGAGGACTGCGGCTTCAACGAGCTGAAGCTAGACGGGAAAGAGAGGATCGGGGTCATCGGCGTCGGCTTCGCCATCACATACGTCAGGGACGCCCTGGAGTATCTCGGGG
>CAZQOX010000349.1:0-1616 GCA_964594895.1 uncultured Candidatus Bathyarchaeia archaeon | reverse complement strand
TCAACAACACCACCCTCATCCTGGGCCACAACCACCCCAAGGTGGTGGAGGCCGCTAGGGCGCAGTGGGAGAAGGGCACCGTCCTCGGCGCACCGACCGAGACCGAGCCCAGGCTCGCCGATGAGATTACGCGCAGGCTCAAGGGAGCCGACAGGGTGCGTTTCACGCCTTCGGGCACGGAGGCCAACATGCAGGCGGTGAGGGTCGCCAGGGCTTACAGCCGGAGGCCGCTGCTCGCCAAGTGCCTCGGCGCGTACCACGGCTCGTGGGACGCTGTGCCGCTCACCCCCGACTCCGTGGGCATCCCCCAGGACGTCAAGGACTGCACCGTGTACTTCCCATACAACGACGCCGAGGCGGCGGAGGAGACCATCAAGAAGCACAGGAACGAGCTGGCCGCCGTCATAGTCGAGCCCACCATGCGGGACATGACCCCCAGGCCCGGCTTCCTGCAGGCAGTCAGGGAGGCCACGGAGGACAACGACGTCCTCCTCATCTTCGACGAGGTGATCTCGTTCAGGCTCAGCCACGGCGGGGCCCAGGCCCTCTACGGCGTGACGCCGGACGTCACCACCATGGGCAAGATCATCGGGGGAGGCTTCCCCGTGGGGGCGTACGCCGCCACCGAGGAGACCATGAGCCCCCTGAGCATCCCCGGCGCAGAGCTCCCCGAGACCGCGTCGCTGATGCTGGGCTTCTCGGGCACCTTCAACGCCCACCCCCTGGCGATGGCGGCCGGCCTCACGGTCATGAAGGAGATGAAGCCCAGCGTCTACGAGAGGATGGCCGGGATGGGCGACGAGATGAGGAGCGGCCTCAGGGATGCGCTGGCGGGGGAGGGCGTCACAGCCCACGTAGGCGGCGTCGGCTCCCTGTTCTCCGTCGCCTGGACGGACCGGGAGGTGGTGGACCACGAGACGTCGATGACGGCCGACAGGGCGCTGTTCAACGTCTTCAACCTGGGCATGATGAACCGCGGCGTGTTCATACTGGGGCACGCCAACGTCTCGGCGGTCCAAACCGAGGAAGACCTGAAGAAGGCTCTCGAGGCAGCCGAGGAGACAGTGACCGAGATGAAGCCCCTGATAAAGGAGAGGGCGCCCCACCTACTGAGATAGGGCGACCCCCATCCCTAAGAGGCGCCGAGGAACGCTCTCTTGATCCTCTCTGCGACGACCACCTTCTCGGGTGGACGTAGGTAGAAGGTGTCGATGAGCCTCCAATCCTTGTCCGTGTAGTAGTCGTAGTAGTGGACGTTCCTGAGGAAGATGGGCGGGTCGTCCCGTGCCACCGCCTCGTCCAGCTCCTCGGCCGTCATACCCATCTTCTTGGCGTCCCACCGCATCAGCACCCTGGGCACGTGGGGCATCACCGGGTGCTCGTGGTAGGTCTCGTCGTTTGGGATGATCTCCACATCCAGCCCCGGGATTCCTTCGAGCTCCTCGACGAGGCACTCGGCGGCCGCGTACTGCTCAGCGTAGAGGCCGTCGCCCTCCTCGACGAATATCTCCAGGGCCACGACGAGGCCCACTATCTGCTCCTTGCTTATCTTGTGGCCCCTGCCCCAGCCGCTGTGAGGGAAAGTATAGTCTCTGACGTTGCCTATGATCTCGGCG
>CAZQOX010000348.1:0-1619 GCA_964594895.1 uncultured Candidatus Bathyarchaeia archaeon | reverse complement strand
CCGTCGACCAGGGTCTCCACCGGGAACCGCGGGTACTCGGTCAGGCCCTTCGAGTCAGCATCGAGGACGTACTCCATGCTCTGGATGAACGAGATGACCAGATCGGTCTTGTTTTCCTCGCTCAGCCCCTCATCCACCTGTATCAGGTTGAACTCATACACGAGGGCCTCGATGTACTGGTCGTCCACGGAGTGGAGAATGTAGCCCCTGTAGTCCGTGGTCTGGTAACGCTCCTTCTCGCTATAGTAATCATACAGTTGCTCGGGCACGGTGATGGTTACGCTCCGCTCCACTCCGTCCCACTCCCACGTGTAGAGCTTCTCAAGGACAGGTATCGACTCTGGAGAAATATCGAGCCCTCCGAAGGCGGCCTCGTAGTCGCTGAGGAGGGTCTCGTACTCGGACTGGAGTTGCTCGTATTGTTCCGTCAACGCCTCGTATTCGCTCATCAGCTCCTCGTTGTCGCCTATGAGTTCCGTGTGATCGTCCTGTAGGCTCTGCAGCTGCTGGTTCAGCTCCTCATGCTCGTCCGTGAGGGCGTTGAACTCGCCGGTGAGGCCCTCGTAGTCAGACGTCAGCTGATCCACCGCGTCCTGCAGCTCCTCTATCTGGGGGATGATGTACTCGGTGTAGTAGTAGTAGCCTGCTGCCCCCGCTATTATGACGCCGATGAGTATGGAGGCGATTATTTTCGCGCTCAAGCTGGTCTCTCAATGGGTGCTTTAATAATAAAAGATATGTGCCGTGGGTATGGATCGCCGCTACATTCCTATGCCCGGCGTCCTGTACCGCTTCATCCACTCGGCCTTCATCACTATGTCCCGCGGGTCGCGGAGGTGGTCGCTGCACATGACGCCGTCGAGGTGGTCGATCTCGTGCTGGAGGAGCTCGCTCATGTCGTCCCTGAACTCCTCGACGTGCCTACCACCGTCCTCGTCACGATATTCCACCGTGATGACCCTGTGCCTGGGTATCTTGACGAAGAACGCTGCCTCCAGGCTGAAGCAGCTGTCCCAGACCTCGAAGGTCTCCTCGCTCCGCCGCACTATCTCGGGGTTAACGAGGTAGAAGCTCCGTTCAGGCATCTGGACGTAGACCACCCTCTTCAGGTAGCCGAGCTGGGGGGCTGCGGCGGCCCGGCCCATCCCGTAATGCTCCTGAGCCCAGGTCAACGTGTCCTTGAGATCAGCCAGCACATCAGCGAGTTCATCGAAGTCCGTCACCGGCTCCGACGTCTCCCTCAGGGTAGGGTCCCCCAGAAGCAGGACCTCTTTGACGACCATACATGGATGATGCGGCTCACCTGTAGTAAACCTTGTGTGTGGCCAAGGCACGGTTGCGGCCCGTGTAGCGTAAACGATAAACCCTCGCCGCCGTTCTTCATCACATGCCGCAGGCACCGTTCTACCAGCTGGACGCCTTCACGGCGGAGCCCTTCAAGGGAAACCCGGCGGCCGTCTGCCTCATGCCCTGCAACCTAGGTGACGACGTATACCTCTCGATAGCGGGGGAGATGAACCTCTCGGAGACCGCGTTCCTCGAGGAGCAGGGCACCGGCTACAGGCTGCGGTGGTTCACCCCCAAGCGGGAGGTGCCCCTGTGCGGCCACGCCACCCTCG
>CAZQOX010000347.1:0-1645 GCA_964594895.1 uncultured Candidatus Bathyarchaeia archaeon | reverse complement strand
CTGCGACGGGCTGGTGGAAGCTCCCGATCATGTTCTTTCCCTTGACGTGGTTCACTGCGGTCTTGCCGCCTATGCCGCTGTCCACCATGCCTAGAAGCGTCGTCGGCACCTGGACGACGGCGACGCCTCTCATGTATATTGAGGCCACGAACCCGGCGAGGTCGCCCACGGCTCCGCCGCCCAGCGATATGACTACGCCGTTCCTGTCTAGGCCTGCGTCTAGGAGGCGGCCCACGAGGGTTCCTGCGTTCTCCCATTTCTTCGCCTCCTCGCCGTCAGGGACCAAGAAGGTCCTGGGGCTGAGGCTCGCCAAGCTGGCAGCCACGGCCTCCCCGTAGAGCCTGTCGACGGGCTCGGAGGTGACCACGACGCAGCCAGTCGCCTCCGGCTTGGAAGCGGCGACGACCTCCCCGAGCCTGCCTGACAGCCCGGCCCCCACGTATATCTTGTAGCCTCGGTCGCCGAGCCTCACCTCAGCGGCCGCGTACTCGGTGAGGCTCATACTAGACGCTTCTCCCGATTGCGTTGGCCACTTTTCTGATCTGGTTCATGAGCTCCGTGAGCTCCGGCGGCCTGAGGCTCTGGGCTCCGTCGCTTAACGCCTCCTCCGGGTGTGGATGCACCTCCACCATGACGCCATCTGCGCCGGCCGCGACACCTGCAGACGCCATCGGGGTCACGAGGCTTCGTACGCCGGTGCCGTGGCTTGGGTCGATGACCACCGGAAGGTGGCTCGACTGGTGTATCACCGGCACGGCGGAGACGTCCAGCGTGTTCCGTGTGACCCTGCTGAAGCCCCTGACGCCCCTCTCGCAGAGGATGACGCCCCGGTTTCCCTCGTTGAGTATGTACTCTGCGCAGCCCAGCCACTCCTCGATGGTGGCGGCCATCCCCCTCTTGAGCAGCACGGGCTTCTCGGACGCCCCGACCCTGCGTAGCAGGGGGTAGTTCTGCATGTTCCTGGCGCCTATCTGAAGCACGTCCGCGTAGCTCTCCACCAGCTCCACGTCGCCGGGGGCGAGCACCTCAGTCACCACCGGCAACCCGGTCTCTCTCCGCGCCTCAGCCAGCATCTCCAGCCCCTCCTCGCCGAGCCCCTGGAAGCTGTATGGCAGGGTCCTGGGCTTGAAGGCCCCGCCTCTGAGCATGTGGCACCCGGCCTCTTTTACTATCCTCGCCGTCTCCATGATCTGGTTTCGGGACTCCACGCTGCATGGCCCAGCTATCACGATTACTTGCTCTCCCCCTACCTTGTGGGGGCCCACCTCCACGATGGTTCTATGGTCTGGGCCCTGCTTCGAAGCTAGCCTGATCTTGTCAGATATCTTGATGATCGTCACTTTTTTTCATCTCTAAAACCTTTTTAGCGGCCTCAGCCACAGCCTCCGGCGTGAGGCCGTACCGCTCCAGCAGCCGCTGGTAGCTCCTGCTGGACATGCCGAACCTGTCCATGACCCCGACTCTTCTGAGGGGCGTGGGGTAGTTCTCGGAGAGGACCTCCGAGACGGCTCCCCCCAACCCCCCGAGGACGCTGTGCTCCTCGACCGTAACCACGGCGCCGGTCTCCTTCGCAGACTCGATCACCGCCGACTGGTCCAGCGGCTTCACGGTGTGCATGTCGACGACCTTCGCCTCCACCCCGTCC
>CAZQOX010000346.1:0-1647 GCA_964594895.1 uncultured Candidatus Bathyarchaeia archaeon | reverse complement strand
CAGTTCAGGTACAAGGACAGGGTGGACCTCTAGCGGCCCAGGGCCTCCGAGAGCCAGCTGAAGAACTTGGACACTATGTTCTCCCCCGAGCCTATCCTTATGCCTCTGCGGTCGTCGAACCCGGTCTTTTTTAGCTCGCCGTTCACCGTCTGGTACCTCAGGAGCAGCCACATCATATACAGGAGTGCCCCGAGGAGGAGCCACCAGCTGAAGCTTGTGAAGTAGAGAACGTTGTCGAAGGGCAGCGGCACCCCGCCGAGAGCGCTCAGAGCCGCCGCCGAGGTCAACACGGAGGCGATGAGGACATAGTATGTCATGTGGACCTTACCCTCGAGCTCCCTCCGCCTTTCAAGCACCTCGTCGATGCTCGCCAGCTTGTGGCGCCACTTCTCACCGAAGCCCGACGCCTCCACGGACTCCGGGTCCAGATCGATGGTGCCTTGCATCGAGCTCACGAACTCCTCGTTCTCCCTCACGAGAAGGCTCCTCTGTCTGTCTTGGTACACCCTGAACCTCGCATCGAAGTCGTCGTCGAAGACCACCCTGAAGACGGCGAAGTGGCAAACAGCCAGTATGACCGTCAGCAGGATCAGTATGTAGGGCTCGATCAACCTAACCAGATTGACGTGTTTAGGTTTAAAAAACTAGTCCGGCGCCTCGCCGAGGTCGGCATCGACTCCCCCCAGAGCCCTATCCAGCTTGCGGTATGACAGCTGGTACAGTATGAGCAGGCCCCCCGCGAACAGGGAGAAGCCCCACCCTATGGTGCTGGGGTAGACCTTGACGCCCTGAGCCTCGAAGACGGGCAGCGGGTAGACGAGCTCCAGGGCGGCGTGGATCAACCCAAACACGAGGATGTAGTAGATGAATCTGACGTGGCCGTTCATCTTCCTTCTCTCCGCGTCCAGGGTCTTGATGACCTGCAGCCGCTTCCTCCATATCTCCCCGAACTCGATGAGCTCCTCAGGCTCCTCGTCCCCACCGATCCGGCCGCCGAGCCGGCTCTCCATCTCCCTGTTCGCCTGGATCATGCGTTCCCTCATGCCCTCGGTGGCTTCACTGAACCTAGCCTGGAACTTCTCTCCGGTGAAAGACCTGAAGATGAACCTGTTCGCCACCGCGGTCAAGCATATGTAAACGATTAAGGCATATGCGGCGATCAACCTAAAGCCGTATTGCCTTAAACATTAAAAAGACTTTGTCGTAGGTGAAACTCAAAGACCTGAAAAAATGGGGAAAAGACGGATTCTAGGCGTCCTTTAGCTGGTCCAGCGGAGGCTTGAGGTCCATCGGGATCGGCGGCTCGTAGGTCCTGCCGTCGAGCCTCTCCGCCCACTCGTCCCTGACCTTCTTGAGCAGCTCCGGCTTGGTGAGGAGCTCCAGGGCGGTGGCGGCGTGGACCTTTGTGCTGAAGATGAGCCCCTTGTGGCCTATGCTCATACCGTTCTGGGCGACGTTCTGCCAGCTGTGCCCCGGGGTTCCCAGCATCCAGCAGGTGGTGCCGAACTCGACGGTGGGCGCGACCCAGCTCACGTCGCTGACGTCCGTGCTCCCAGCCCCCACCATGCCCTCGCGGTAGTCGTCGAGGACGCGTTCGTCGAAGTGGACGTCCCTGAGCTTCTGCCAGTCGGGCCTGTTGCTCTTCTG
>CAZQOX010000345.1:0-1656 GCA_964594895.1 uncultured Candidatus Bathyarchaeia archaeon | reverse complement strand
AGGCGTCGGCGTACGCCAACCTGTACAGGCTTGAGAAGGGCAGGCCCATCTCCACCAAGAGCATGAGCAAGCTCATCAGCAACATGCTCTTCAACAGGCGGATGATGCCCCTAATCATGGAGACCGTGGTGGGCGGCGTAGACGAGGACGGCCCCCGCCTCTTCAGCTTGGACCTCATGGGCAGCCTGATCCCGGACGACTTCATCTCAGCCGGCTCCGGCGCTCCCATAGCCATGGGCGTCCTCGAGGCCGAGTACAGCAACGAGATAGACTGTGAGGCTGGGGCTGAGCTCGTGATGAAGGCTATAAAGGCTGCTGTAGCCCGCGACGCCGTGAGCGGCGACGGCATCGACATACTAATAATCAGGGCCGGAGGCGCAGAGGAGCGGTCCATAAGCCTCAGAGGCTAGCCGGTATATATTTTATATACATTGACACCACATGTCTTTCGGGTTTGTATGGCTAAGGGAACGGAGTGTAAGGTAAGTGACTGCAGCCACAACAAAGAGAAAGCATGTACCATCGACTCCGCGTGTGAGCCGCTGCTTGACTGGATGAGCTTCTCAGGGTACTGCCCCGACTACGACGGCGAAAAGTTCCCGGGCGTCAGAGACGAGAACAGGAAGGGTAAGAGCATCTTCAAGTAAACGGCGGTCTAGCTTATCGATCCATTATTCTCGTGGTATACACTCTAACGCGTCAAAGCTTGCGTGTTGTTGGTTGGCTAAAACCTTTTTATCGGGGGCACCGGTTTCTGTGTGGTTAGGGCTGGTAGTTCAGGGGTATGAATGCCTGGTTCGCAACCAGGAGGTCGGGGGTTCAAATCCCCCCCAGTCCACCATCCTAAACACCGTTCTATTTAGAGCACTACGCTTGGTGGCTTCTCATAAGATGTTCACAAAGAAGCTGAAAAGTGGCCCAATAAAAAAAATAAACGGATCATACACTCCATCACAGTTATCCATACCATGTGAAGGCACATTGGTGAAGACGTTTTTTAACAGAGATGCATCTTGGTTAAACACCATATTTACCCTTTAACTTGTCTCATGAACCTCTTTGGCTATCCGTTTAATTATCTCGTTTAACGTGACTTTACCTTTACCGATGACCGGGTTGGCCGCCGTCGGCGTGCCGAGCCCAAGGTTCGTCATCGGTTCAATCGACTCCCTGCCGTGCTCCACTATGCGCTCACATTTACCGCTCTCAGCTCCGCAGCTCAGGCAACTGTGATTACCGACCTCGACCGTGTCTCCTCCCTGAATAGCGATGTAGCTTGGGGTACAGTTTACGTTGCCACCGCACTCGGGGCATCTGCCAGAGGTATTCCACTCGTCTACCAATTAGTTATACACACCATGAAGAGAGCCCTAATGGTTGCCCTTGTAAGAGGTTGAACTCCATATCGAGTTGGACTCGTCTCTACTTCTCCGTGGATGACCGCTGATCACGATAAAACGGTGTGTCTGTTCGAGCCTCAAGAATATTCACTCGACAAGTCTCTACATCCTATAAAATAATAAGGGTGCTGCGTCGTTTAATCATTGATCGAATTGGATGTCGATGAGAGTAAAGGTAAACGGGTCACGATCTCGCTGGACGAGGTCATCACCCGGAGCGACGGCACCAAGGCCACGATGAGGGAGTTCGTGAAGG
>CAZQOX010000344.1:0-1669 GCA_964594895.1 uncultured Candidatus Bathyarchaeia archaeon | reverse complement strand
GTCATGCCCCCGATGGGCGTGGACCCCGACGCCGAGGTGGTGCAGATACTCAAGGAGAACCACAGGGCGGTGACTGGGGAGTACCCCAAGAGGATCGGCGCCGTCATCCCGAGGAGCTACTGCGGCAACGACACCGCCCACCTGGCTCAGGCGGGCGTCGAGTGCTGCCTCTACGGCCCAAGGGGCTACCCCGACGACGTGGAGAAGCATGTACGGATAGACGAGATGGTGACATGCAGCAAGGCCATGGCCCTGAGCGGCTACCAGGTAGTCGCCAGAGGCAAGTAGCCTAGACAGTCGAGACCTCTTCCCTTATCTCGAAGCAGGTGAACTCCTTCATGCTCTGGGCCTCACCTCCAAGCAGGTCCATGTGCTCCTCGTCGAGCCTTTTGAAGAGCTCGACGCTGAGGTTCCACGCGTCTCCGTCTTTCTTCATCACCCAGACCCCCTCCACCCTGCCGTCGACGAGCACCGTCGCGGCCACCTCGGCGGTCGGCAGGAAGACACGTCTCCTCGTGGCCTCGTCCATGAACCGGGTCTTATCCCGGTGCCCCATGATGAGGGCGTCGAACTTGGGGAGCATCCGGACCAACGGAGTCGCTTCCACGTGATCCAAGTCCCGGAGAGATTCCCGGGGAACGTACAGCCTTCCTTTCTGTCCGGAGGCCTCCACCGCCGCTAGCTCGGGTTCTATCCTCCTCAACGCTTCTCTCGCGGCGGAGACCTTCATCCCGGTCCAGTAGGCGTAGTCCTGCACCGTTGCCGGGCCATACGCCCGTAAATAGTCTGTCATCAGGCTTCTACGAGCCCGGTTTTTTTCGGTCTCGGTCATGCCTGGCACCCACCGCTTCACATCTGCGTAGGTCTGCTCAGAGTCGTGGTACCATGGTCCACTAGACTCGGCGTTGCATACGAGGCCCTTCAGGCTCATCTCCCGCACCACCCTGCTGAGGACGCGTCTCGGTTGTTCGTACGCGGGGCTATATCTCCCCAGTAGCTCACCCATCGACAGGGGTCGGTCGGCTAGTGCGGCGAGCACCTCGTCGTAGTGGATCATCCAGGAGTCTGGGCTCATCTTGGAGCCCGTCTTGACCGTCCACCTGTTCCACTCCTCCACGAGGCTTTCCCGCAGCGCGGGGCGGGCGACGAAGGCCTGTCTCGTCGTCATGATGTGGACTGTGTTCCTCATGAACCAGGATCTGAGCAGGGTCTTATCCCGTATCGAGTCTCTGATGAATCTGTTGTCCAGCCCCTCCACCCTAGCCCATAGACTCAGGTTGTAGTTGAGGGCGCCCTGGGCGTTGAGGCCGCACATGTCCTCGACGACCCTGATCGCGTCCGCCGCTGGGGCTCGGTCAATGAGGCTGTGCCTCTCAAGGTTGTGGTAAGCCAGCCGCTCAAGGGTGACCTCGTACATCTATGAAACTGATGTCAATGTACGAATATTTCAGTGGACTGGGTTAGGTTCATTGAAAAAGGGTTACGAGAAGAGGCCGGTGGGGTACCGGGCCCTCTCGCCAAGCCACTCCTCGATGCGGAGAAGCTGGTTGTACTTGGCCGTCCGTTCGCCCCTCGCCGGCGCCCCCGCCTTTATCTGGCCGCACCCTATCCCGACGCTGAGGTCGGCGACGAAGGGGTCCTCGGTCTCGCCGCTGCGGTGGCTGGCCAT
>CAZQOX010000343.1:0-1676 GCA_964594895.1 uncultured Candidatus Bathyarchaeia archaeon | reverse complement strand
GGCAAGGGAATGGAGGAGTGGCTCGACGTGTGCGGCACCAGGTCGGGCCGCGACATAGACAAGTTCAAGGAGCTGGGCATGACGGCCGCGAAAGGCGTCAACGTGGAGGCGCCATACATCGAGGAGTGTCCGGTCCACATCGAGTGCGAGATAGTCTACAGGAACGAGATGAAGCCGGGGCAGCTCAAGAAGGCGATAGAGGACGAGGTGTACCCCACCAAGGACATGCACGTAATCTACTATGGAGAGGTGAAGGGCGTCTACGCGGTGGAGAACGCCGATGAGAAGCTTGCGTAGGTGATTTGGATTAAGATACTCATAGTCTACGACTCACGGACGGGGAACACGGAGAAGATGGCTCACGCCGTCGCCGAGGGCGTAAAGGGAGCCGGGGTGGAGCCCATCGTGAGGAAAGTAGACGAGGCAAACGTGGACGAGCTTCTACAGGTCCAGGGCCTCATCCTGGGTTCGCCGGTCTACTATGGTTTACCCTCGGCGAAGATCAAGGCTTTCATAGACGAGTCCGTCAAGTTCCACGGTAAGCTAGAAGGCTTGGTCGGTGGCGCCTTCTGCAGCGCGGGGGGAACCCACACCGGCTCCGAGACAACGATCATGGCGTTGCTGGAGGCCCTCATGGTCCACGGCATGGTAGTGCAGGGGATGTCCGCCAAGAACCATTACGGCGCCGCGTCGGTGGGAGCCCCAGACGACAACGATGTCGAGGTCTGTCACAGGTGGGGCGAGAGACTCGCCAAACTGGCGAAGAAGCTCAACTCGTAGAGTCCCTCCCTGAGAACACTTTTTCTTATTACAGTAACGATACGTTAGATACTTGATGTCATCAAACTTTAGAGACCTGCTCCTCGATGATCTGGAGGCAGACGTCAAAGACCTCGTGGGGCTTTGCTCCAGCCTGGTGAAGATACCCAGCGACAACCCGCCAGGAGACACCTCTAAGCTAGCCTCGTTCATCCAGGGCTACCTCGAAAGCCTCGGCGTCGCCGTCGAAGCCTACGAGCCGGTGGAGGGGGTGGTCAACGTCGTTTCATCTATCGGGGAGGGGAGCCCCCACCTCATACTCAACGGCCACCTAGACCAGTTCCCAGGCGACGTGGGGGAGGAGTGGAGCCGCAGCCCCTACTCGGGGGAGGTTATAGGCGGCGAGCTACACGGCCGCGGAAGCGGCGACATGAAAGGCGGCCTGGCGTCGCTCCTCCACTGCTTCAGCAAGCTAAGCACGCTCAATCTACCCGGCAAGGTTACTTTCACTGGCACGTCCGACGAGGAGACGGGAGGCCGGTGGGGCGCCAGGTGGCTCCTCGACAACGTGGAGGGCCTCCGCGGAGACGCGGTCCTGAACGGGGAGCCTTCGGGCCTCACGGTGAGGATCGGTGAGAAGGGCAGGGTGCCTCTGATCCTGCGGGCCAGGGGCCAGGCGGCCCACGGGAGCTTCGCCGGGTACGTAGGCGAGAACGCCATCATGAAGATGGTCAGGGCGCTGCCTAGGGTGGAGGCGCTTCAAGGCACACCCGCGCCGCTGGACGCCGAGGCTCTGAGCCTCACCGAGGAGGTGATGAAAGGATACAAGGAGCAGTACGGCCACGAGTCATCCACGATGGCGGAAGTGCTCAAGCACGTGACCGTGAACGTGGGGGTGATCCGAGGCGGCGCCAAGG
>CAZQOX010000342.1:0-1681 GCA_964594895.1 uncultured Candidatus Bathyarchaeia archaeon | reverse complement strand
AGCTCCACGACTTGGGAGAGGTGATGTAGATGAACGAGAAGCTATTTGACAGGCGATACGAGGAGAACATGCTTCAGGGAGGCACCACCTGCTGCCCCGGCTGCGGTGGCCCCCTCTTCTGGAAGCTGGCGCTCCAGGCGCTGGGGCCCCGGACCGTGATCTACGGCGACGGGCCTTGCGCCATGTGCGCCATCAGGAACATCAAGATACCCACCTTCAACCTCCACTTCAGCTTCGTCGCCGACGGGGCCACCGGAATAGTCAGCGCCTTCAAGGCCAAGGGCTGGGACGACATCACCGTCGTCTCCTCCGCGGGGGACGGCGCCACAGGGGACATCAGCTTCGGGAAGATCTCCGCAGCCGCGGAGCGCAACGAGAACATGATCCAGATATGCGTCGACAACGAGGCGTACATGAACACGGGCATCCAGAAGAGCGGCCTCACCCCCTACGGCGCCTGGACCACCACCACGCCGGGCGGCAAGGAGAGCAACAAGAAGGACGTGCCCCTCATCATGGTCGCCCACGGGATACCCTACATGGCCACCGTGAGCGTAGCCTACCCCAGGGACCTCCAGGCCAAGCTGGGGAAGGCCAAGGAGATCGAGGGTTTCAAGTACATCCACGCCGTGATCCCGTGCCCCACGGGCTGGAGGTTCGACCCTGCCAAGGCGGTGGAGGTCTCCCGTCTCGGCGTGGATACGTGGGCGTGGCCCCTCTACGAGGTCGAGGGGGGTGTCCTCAACATGAGCAGGAAGCCGGAGCAGAAGCCCGTCACCGAGTACCTCAAGGCGCAGGGCAGGTTCAGGAGGCTAAGCGAAGAGCAGGTAGAACATGTCCAGACCACGGTGGACGAGCGGCGGACGAACCTCCTGGCCATGGAAGGGAAGAGGATAACCCTCTAACCACTTTTTCTCACGAGTTCTATGTCTCCAATTTCGGCGATAAAACAGGGTACCGTATAAATAACCGGACAACGTCAATCCATGTACCGCATGGCTAAGATTATGAGCCTCCTAGAGAGGCTGTGGGAGAAGACCCTCAGGGCTGGATGGTACAAAACTGACCACGTCTCAGAGGAAAGCCCGGTTGTCATAGGCGGATGCGCGCGAAGCGGGACCACCCTCATGCGTGTCATGATAGACACCCACCCAGACATCTACTGCGGACCCGAGACGGGTCTTCTATACCTCAGAACCATGACTCACAGAAAAACCAGGAAACTGTCACAGAAGCTGGAGATCCCTGAGGAAGACCTCAAGGCCATGATGCGGGGCACCGACTCATACTTCCAGTTCGTGGAGACCCTCTTCGACTACCTGAGAAAGAGGGCTGGGAAGCCCCGCTGGGGCGACAAGAGCCCCCAGAACGTCCTGCACCTCGACAGGATATTCCACCACTTCCCCGACGCCAGGTTCATACACGTGATAAGGGACGGGAGAGACACCGCGTGCAGCCTGAGGACCTTTCCTCAATACAGGATGGTGGACGGCCGGAGAGTCGAGCTGGACACCAGCAATCCCCTCGACCAGTGCGTCAGGAGGTGGGTCCACGACGTAGAGGCGGGTATGCGTTACCGCGGAGACCCCAGGTACATCGAGGTCAAGTACGGGGGCCTCATAGAGTGCGACGAGGAGACGCTGATCCGCGTATTCGAGTTCCTCGGCGAGCCCTGGGACGA
>CAZQOX010000341.1:0-1699 GCA_964594895.1 uncultured Candidatus Bathyarchaeia archaeon | reverse complement strand
CCCTGGCCCTCGCGTCGATGAGGCCCACACCCAGCTTCATGGCGCAGGTGAACGTGGCAGTCGAGTGGCTCCTCAGTATGGGCGTTAGAACCACGCGGTCCGCCTCGTAGATCCGCCTTGGTATGGTTATACCGTCCGGCCAATACTCGGCGTGGGGCGGCTGCACCCGCACCCAGTCCTCCTCCTCGAAATACGCGAGACCCAGGCCTAGCTCCATTGCCACCGTCTTGATGCCCAGGTTCTCCACCGTAGTCCGCGTTGGCAAGCCGCGGAACCTCCCCGACATGTCGCCGACGACTACCTGGCATGGATCAGCCCCGGCGGTGATGAGCGCCTCGGCTATCGCCTTCACCGTCTCCTGGTGGGTGTCCCGCGGGTACGGGTCGTCCGTGTTGCAGTTAGGCTTAATTATGATCTCTCCGTCGACGCCTTCGACGAGCCGTCCAAGGCCTCCGAGGAGCCGCAGCGCCTCCATGACGCCTGAGGCACGGTCCCTCGTCTTAACGAGGGCGACCCGGCTCCTGCCTCCCGCCCCGTAGAGGCTCACGCGACGCGGCTTCATGGGCACCACGGGGGCCTCAGGCTGGTTCTCGGCCATCTCCCTGTATATCTTCATGGAGCCTTCGTGGGTTACCTTCATGTCGTATGAACTCTGTGGGCATCACGATATAATTCAGATGGTTCCCAACGGCAAGAACGGCTCCATGCCCATACCAGACCCCGACTCCATAAATTCTATTATAATTGAATCTTCAGAGGCAGGCGGAGGAAGCGAACGCGTCCACGGAGACCTAGTGATGGATGTTACTTTCAACTTTATTTTGTTGATGTCGGCCGGCGTCGCGTTCATCTTGGCCATGTTGGTGTGGCTGAGGTACAGGATGCCAGGGTCCAGCGTGGGCGGCTTCCTCATCGACTTCGGTTGCCTCTGGAGCCTCACTTACCTCCTCCAAATTGTCAGTGAGGCTCCGGCCGACATCGAGTTGTGGTTCTCCATCCAGACTGCTTTCTCCTTCCTTGTCCCTGCGTTGTTCATGGTGTACTTGGCAAGGTACTTCGAGGTGGACGAGAAAATAATTAAAAAATTCACTCCTCTCGTCGTTCCTTCGCTGGTGTTCGCGGGGCTCGCCGCCACCAACGGCAGGCACGGCCTCATGTGGAGCAACTCGGTCATAACGTCAAACAACCAGGTGGCTGTGGAGCACGGCGTCCTCGGCATCTTAGCTATACTACACATATACGTGCTTGTGGTCGCCGCGACCTACCTCTTCGTACACATGATATTGTCGAAGAGGAAGCTCTACAAGACCAGAGCCGTCGCGTTCCTCCTCTCCATAGCCATATTCGCCGTCACTTACGCGTTGTCTGTGCTGGGCTACTTCCCCAGCCAGCGTAACATGACCCCGCTCATCTTCAACATCCTGAGCAGCGTCATCGCCCTCGTGAACCCCGAGAACCTGTACAAGATCGACGTGCTCCCGCTGGCATACGAGTCCATAATAGACAAGATGAACGACGCCGCCATAATAGCCGACCACGAGTACAAGATAATCTGGTTGAACGACGCCGCCAAGAGGCTCACGGGGTTCAGCGAGGTCAGGTTCCTTGACATGAAGCTGTGGGACATCCTCCCAGACATATTCTACGTCAAGAGCAGGAGGGTCATCGAGGAGAAGACAGGCGTAGAGTACATGGACAG
>CAZQOX010000340.1:0-1700 GCA_964594895.1 uncultured Candidatus Bathyarchaeia archaeon | reverse complement strand
GGGATGGTCTGCATGAGCTCGAAGAGCCTGAGGAACGCCTTGCTGTACCTGATGATGGCGCTCATGTTGCCCTTGAACTGGAGCTGCCTCGTCATTATGGCGTTGCTGCCGTCCAGCTCACCCTTGTTCACCTGGGTCCATATGCTGTACAGGCCCTCGAGGGTGAAGTCCGTCTTCTCGTCTGCGCCCAGCTCCCTGACCTCCGTGATCTTGCCGTCCACGAACTTGACGTAGACGTCGGGGAGGTCGTCCCTGTCGGTGACCCTGTACGTGAAAGTGGCGTTGAACATCCTGGTCTTGATGCCGAACTCCTCGTCGGCGTTCGCGACCTCTTGACACTTCTTCCAGTAATCTATGCCAAGGAATTGAACCATGTCAATGCACCTAATCGTCGAAAAAGGTGCCTAGACAGAATAAATAACTTACTGATCGGATGTCAACCGATAAATACCATGTTCTACAGGCTGACCCGGGCACTGTTATATATTGAATGAGAGTATTTCATTGGATTACTATGAAGAACCTGCTCAAGGAGAAGATCAGAAGGGGCGAGAACTGCGTCGGCACCTTCGTCGAGCTGGGCCACCCCGACGTCACCGAGATCCTGAGCCGCCAGGGGTTCGACTGGCTCCTAATCGACGGCGAGCACAGCCCCATGGGCCTCGAGACCATAGAGAGGATGATCCAAAGCATGAGCGGAGCCGACTGCACGCCGATCGTCCGCCCACAGTGGAACGATCCCGTCATAATCAAGCGCATACTGGACTTGGGTGCCCACGGGGTACTTGTCCCATGGGTCAACACCAAGGAGGAGGCGGAGGCAGCCGTAGCCGCATGCAGATACCCTCCCGAAGGCATACGAGGCTGGGGCCCGAGGACGGCGGCGCGCTGGGACCCTGACTACCGTGAGACCGCGAACGAAGAGATACTCGTCTCCGTTCAGGTCGAGACCCAGAAGTCGCTGGACAACCTCGACGAGATCATGGGCGTGGAGAGCGTGGACGCCTGCTACGTCGGACCCTGGGACCTGAGCAACAACCTCGGCTTCAGCGTTCCCCCGGACTACGATAACCCCAAGTTCATAGGAGCCCTCGACCACGTGCTGAAGGTCTCTGAGGACCACGGTAAGCCGGCGGGCCTCTGGTGCAACATGGATAACGTAGCCTGGGCGGTGAGCAAGGGTTTCCGGTTCAACACCGTCTCGAACGCGGACTCCTTCCTGTCGTACGGTGCCAAGGAGGCCTTGAAGAGGGCTAGAGGTTAACCCTTTCCACTATTCTTTCTGAACCATCTGGACGAGGAAGCCGTTGGGGTCCCTGACGGTGATGATGTGTCTTTTAGTATCCTCGTTGTAGGTCGGGCCGTCGACCCGGTACCCCTTCTCCGTCATCTCCCTTGACGCCTCGCCTACATTCTCCACGAGAACCGAGAAGTGGCTGTAACCAGGGTTATCCGCGGCTCTCGTCTCGTTGATGTCTACGGTCACGCCGAACTCTGACCTGAGCTGAGCCGCCTCCCTGCCGCCGTGCTCGAACCTCTGCACCAGCATGAAACCGACGTCCTCGTAGAACCTTATCGCCTCGTCAAGGTCGGTGGCGAAGAAGTGGATGTGATCTATGTTAAGCAGCTTCATGGGTGAAGCTATCCTTCCATGCTTCTTAAGGACATAACCTGCGCCGACGATTTTAATTGTGAACTTG
>CAZQOX010000339.1:0-1720 GCA_964594895.1 uncultured Candidatus Bathyarchaeia archaeon | reverse complement strand
CCTGAAGACGTTGTTGTGGATCGCCGCCCCGTGGCTGTTCAGCCCCATCACCGCGTTGTGCTGGTCGTTGGCCTCGAACACGTTGAACGAGACGTCCAAGTCCGAGCCCCCGTCCACCACCATCCCCACAGAGTTGTTGACCACCATGTTGCCGACGAAGCGGAGGCCGCGGACCCCCTGCACCAGGACAGCCGGGTCCTCCCAGACGTAGTGGTCGCGGAAGACGTTACCGGTCAGCGAGACGTTCACGCAGTCGACGACGTGTATCCGCGAGTCCACGAACAGGCACCCGGCGACGCTGACGCCGCTGAAGCCATGCAGCCTCAGCGTGCAGTTACTGAAAGACTGGGAAATGATGTCACCCGTCACGCTGATCTCCTCGCCCTCGTGGCTCTCGACGAACCCCGTCAACGAAAACGTCGAAGGAAGATCGAGCACCGGCGGCTCAGGAATAACCATCGATCCATAGGAAGCCTCCCCGGCGTCAGATCCTCCGGGACATTCACCGAGGATGATGATCCCAAGAGCTACGACGATGACTGCGATGACAGCCACGTGTTGAGGCTTCATTCCGTCAGACTAGCTTGAACGCCTCATATTAATGATATGAGACACAGAATCATGTTACGAGCACGGCTCCACGTCGAACCACGGCGTTGAGCAGACACCAGCAGAGCCTTAGAAAGGTAGGAACCTCTACTTTTGCTTTTCGAGCAGGTTCGAGTCTCTCATATTCTTGAGACTATCAGAGATCGAACGCTTCTCCTTAAGCCGGTCAGACATATACTTGAACCAGTTGTCAGGGTGGAACCTCTCGCCAACGACGGCCACGATGTCCAGCTCGTCAGGGAACAGGACCGCGCACTTTGATGCCTTAATCACCTTGGAATCCATTTCAGACGCCCCGTTAAAGCGTAAAGGGCATCTTAAGAACATCGTGGAAGCCCGGTTCAGAGACTAGATCTAAATCATTGAACCGTTTTACGGCTACCACAAACACTTCTTCACCGATGCCGAGACACGAGACAGGTGTTTCCAAGGCAGCGAAGACCGGCTTCAACGGCCGGGAGGGAACCTTCGTCTAGTAGTTAGAAGAGACTTTCTTAAAACGGTAAAATCCCTACTTTTCGAGCATTTTCTAGTCTCTCACCTTGTCGAGACTCGATGATGAACGCTGTTCCTTAAGCCGATCGGACATGGTTTTGAACCAGTTACCCGCCTGGAACCTCTCACCAACGACGTCCACGATCTCCAGCTCATCGGGGAAGAGGACGGCGTCCTTAGATGCGGTGACTTGATTATACACCATTTTTTCACCTGCAAGTAACATACACACCTCATATCTAAAGAACACCTTGGAACGATCGTTTCAGAATTTTCCCGCGAAAATACACCAAAAAAAAGGGTTTTTACGCTCTTATTATATATTATTAATACTTATTTAACGAAAAAAAATTAACAAACGGGTTTCAGACGATGCAAGACACCGAGGCAAAGCGTTTCCGCGGCGGCGAAGAATGGCGCAGATGGCTACATGAGAACCATGGCGAGGATAACGAGACATGGGTTGTAATCCAGAAGTCACGGTCACCCAACGAGGGCCTCAGATACGATGAAGCCGTCGACGAAGCCGTGTGCTTCGGCTGGATAGACGGCAAGGTGAGACGGCTCAACGACCACGAGTTCGTACAGCGCTTCAGCCCCAGGAGGCAGCGGAGCA
>CAZQOX010000338.1:0-1729 GCA_964594895.1 uncultured Candidatus Bathyarchaeia archaeon | reverse complement strand
ATCGGCGTCGGCTTCGCCATCACATACGTCAGGGACGCCCTGGAGTATCTCGGGGTCGAGGACAGGGTTGCCTGGCTGAAGCTCGTCACGACGCACCCCATGCCTGAGAGGCTCGTCGCGAGGCTCATCGGGTCGGTGGACACGGTGCTCATCGCAGAGGAGGTGGACCCCTTCATCGAGCTCCACGCGAAGGCGCTGGCCAAGGACGTGAACCCTGACGTCAAGATATTCGGCAGGATGAACGGCTTCATCCCCCGCGAGGGAGAGCTGAGCCATGAAGTCATAGACGCCCGGATAGCCGAGCTCACAGGAGTGGAGCTTGCGCCTGAGGCGAGAAGCGACCTAGAGGAGGCAAAAAGAGGCCTGTTGTTCGACAGGATGCTCACCATGTGCGCCGGATGCCCCCACCGTTCCACCATCTACGCGTTGAAGAAGGCGGTGCAGGCCGTCAAGGGCGACCTCATGAACGTTGTGGTCAACGGAGACATAGGCTGCTACGGGCTTGCACACGCGCCGCCCATGGAGTTCGAGGACACATACTTCTGCATGGGGGCCAGCATAGGCGTAAGCCAGGGCATGCAGAGGTTCGGCGTCGACACCATCGCCTGGATAGGGGACGGCACGTTCTTCCACGCCGGCATCCCGGCCCTCCAGAACGCCGTCCACAACAAGGCGCCCATAAAGGTGGTTGTGGCGGACAACCAGGCCGTCGCCATGACCGGGTTCCAGACCAACCCCCAGCTGGGGAGGACGGCGACGGGCGACCAGGTTGAACCCATCATGATCGAGGACATCGCCAGAGCCTCAGGCGTCAAACACGTGGAGGTCGTGGACCCGTATGATCTAGACGCCGCGGAGGAGGCGTTCAAGCGGATGCTGGAGTTCGACGGCGTCGCCATGGTGATCGCCCGCAGGGAGTGCGCCATGGTCGCCGTGCGGAACATGAGGCCAGAGAGGCCGCCGGTGTACATCGTCGACCAGGAAGCCTGCATCGGCTGCAAACAATGCCTGAGCACCTACGGATGCCCCGCGTTGATGTGGAACGAAGACATGCGCAAGGCCAGCATAGACACGACTCTCTGCATGGGGTGCACGAGCTGCGCCCAGGTGTGCCCGGTGGGCGCCATCCACAGGAGGGACGACAAGTGAAGACGTTCAGGTTAGTGATATCTGGTGTGGGCGGGCAGGGGACCCTGCTGGCGTCGAGGTTATTAGCCGAGGCGTCCATCGACGCAGGGCTTCACGTTAAGATCGGTGAGACCTACGGGATGGCGCAGCGCGGGGGCCCCGTGATGGGGCACATCCAGATAGGCGGAGCGGCGCACAACCCCCAGATAAGGAAGGGAGAAGCCGACGTGCTCATGGGGTTCGAGCCCGCCGAGGCCACTCGCCGCGGCGTGACTTACCTGAAGGACGGCGGCCTAGCGCTTGTGAACACTCGAGTGACTGCACCCGTTGAGGTCATCTCAGGCATGGTGCCTTACCCGGACATGGGTGAACTCATGGGGCTACTGGGCAAGGTCACCGACCGGCTAGTTGCCTTCGACGCCACGAGCCTAGCCGAGGAGGCCGGCGACCCCATCGCCACCAACGTCGTCATGCTCGGGGCGCTCACGGAGAGCGGGCAGCTGCCCTTCGACGATGAGACTGTGCTCTCCACGCTACGGAAAAGCCTGAGGCCACAGTTCCTTGAGCTCAACATGAGGGCATTCGATCTCGGGAGGAAGGC
>CAZQOX010000337.1:0-1732 GCA_964594895.1 uncultured Candidatus Bathyarchaeia archaeon | reverse complement strand
TCGTCCCTCTCGATGACGCCGAACTCGGGGTCAGGCGTGTCCTTCGTTATCCCCGCGATCTCCAGGGCCATGGTGTTGGCGACGCCCATCTGGAACACGCGTTTGATGTACACAGGGTTCTCGGGGCTGAAGGGGTCGAGGTCGTACCTCGTGGGGAACCTCTTCTCCTCCAGGAGGGTCTCGTCCCAGACGTGCCCCAACACCCACTGGCCCGGGGAGGCCTCCCGGACCCTCTCCTCCATTACGCCCTGGATGTCCTTGATGCTCCTCGCCTTGGGGTACCTTATGTCGGCGACGAACGCCGACGAGATGCCCTGCTCCAGCATGTGGTCGTGGGTGTTCACAAGGCCCGGCGTCAACGCCCGCCCCGCGAGGTCGATCACCTTGGTCATGGGCCCGATGAGTCGCGTCACCTCGGGCTCTGAGCCAACGACAATGATCTTGCCGTCCTTGACGGCCACGGCTTCCGCTATCCTACGCTCCGCGTCCATCGTGACCACTGGCCCGTTCTTTATGACAAGGTCTGCGAAAGACATGGAAAAATAGGGTGACTACCGGTATTTAACGCCTTGAACCTACTTGTCCAGCCTGTAAACCGAGTCCTCGGTGCCTATGTAGGCGAGGTTGGCGTACCCGATGAAGAGCCCCGTCTCCAGAAGCCCCTGGACGCTGTGCAGCCTCCGGTTCAACGCCCTAGGGTCCTCGATGGCACCGAACAGGGCGTCCACCAGGTTGTTCCCGTTATCCGTCACCACGGGCCCCAGCTTCCCCACGGCCTGCCGCACCTCCGCCTCGGCGCCCATGGCCTCCAACTTCCTGAGCACAGGCGTCACCGCTATGGGATGGACCTCTAAGGTGACGGGCTGATCCTCGCCAAGCCTGTCCGTCAGCTTGCTCTCATCCGCGACGAGGATGTACTCTCTGCAGCAGCTGGCCACTATCTTCTCCCGCAGCAGGGCCCCTCCTCCGCCCTTGATGGCGTTGAGGCCGCGGTCCAGCTGGTCTGCGCCGTCGAACCCCATGTCCAGCTCGGGGTACTCGTCCAGCGTGGTGAGGGGGATGCGGGCCCTGACGGCCTCCTGTATCGACTGGTAGCTGGTGGGGACGCCCTTCACGTCTGTCAGCTCTCCAGCCCGCAGCCTCTCACCCAGAGCCCTGATGCCCTCGGCGGCGGTGGAGCCGCTACCCAAGCCGAGAACCATGCCGGATTTTACATGCTCTATGGCTTTCGCCGCAGCCCTCCTCTTGGCCTCCGCCCGCCAGCTCATCACTAGGCCTCTAGCTCTAGGCGGTCAAGCTCCTCAAGCTCCTTCAGGACGTCCTCCTTGAGCTTGTTGAGCCGGTCCTCGACGGTGTCCCTGCCCCTGGGAGCCTCTTCCTCCTCCTCTTCTTCCTCTTCCCCGGCTTCCTCCTCCTCGGGCTGGGGCCTTGGACGAGTTCTCGGCCTCCTCGCCGGCCTGAGCGCAGGCTTCTCCTCAGCCTCGGGCTCCGGCGGCTCTATGTGGAGCTCCCCGATGATCATGTCGATCTTCTGCTGCGTGTCGGTCAGGGTCTCCTGGAACTGCCTCACGAGGTCGGATCTTATCTCCTCAAGCTCGCTGAGGCTGACTATGAGCTCCGCCCGGTTCAGCTCCTCGGTCACCTGGTTCATCTCGGCCTCGTAGCCCTTGCCGAGGCGCTCCCGTTCCTCGCGGCTTATCTCGCCGTTGTCCTCGGCCTCGAAGAGCCGCTT
>CAZQOX010000336.1:0-1759 GCA_964594895.1 uncultured Candidatus Bathyarchaeia archaeon | reverse complement strand
GAGATACCGGTCCTCGGCCTCGGCACGTGGGGCATGGGGGGCAGACAGATCGAGGACCACCGCTGGGACGACGAAAACGTCACGGCGATACGCATGGCCATCGAGCTGGGCCTCACCCACATCGACACCGCCGAGTACTACGGGGCGGGCCACGCGGAGGAGCTCGTCGGCGAAGCCATTGAGACCTACCCTAGGGACAGCCTCTTCATCACCACGAAGGTGTGGCACACCCACCTCCGCCACAGCGACCTAGTATCCAGCATGAAGAAGAGCCTTAGACGCCTCGGGCTGGACTACGTCGACCTGTACCTGGTCCACTGGCCGAACCCCGACGTCTCCCTCAGGGAGACCATGACGGCCATGGAGCGCTGCGCCGACGAGGGACACACCAGGTTCATAGGCGTCAGCAACTTCAGCCGGAGCCTCATGATGGAGGCCCAGAGCCACCTGGAGTCCCACAACCTGGTCGCCAACCAGGTGGAGTACAGCCTCCTCGACCAGAAGCCCAAGATGGATCTCCTGCCCTCCATGCAGGCGGAGGGCCGCACCCTCATCGCCTACAGCCCCCTCGGCAAGGGTATCCTGGCGAAGCCGGGGAACAAGGTTCTCGACGAGCTGGCTATGAAATACGAAAAGTCCCAGGCTCAGGTGGCGCTCAACTGGCTCATCTCCCAGGAGAACGTCGTGGTGATACCCAAGACGAGCAACCCGGTGCATCTCCTGGATATCGTCGGCGCCGTGGGCTGGGAGCTGGGGCTGGAGGACTCCCTCAGGCTCTCGCATGGATTCATCTAGCTTTTACGTTCGCTGCGGCGCCGGTAGGTCGTGGCGTCTTTCGGCTCCTCGATTATCTCCTCTACCTTCACGTTCCCCTTCTTAGATCTCAGGTTCTGTATGAACCCGGTCTTGAAGCCCACCCCGATCGCCAGAGCGGCAACAAGCCCCACCGGCACGTATAGCAGCGGAGGCTCGGTGAACTCCTGGGCCTTTAAAATGATGACCTCTGGGATCGTCAGCTTGACCACCTCGAAGGTGGTCAGCTGGCTTGAGGACGGCGCGTACAGCTCCGATGTCTCGACTTGGGCCAGCACCTCCCATGGGCCCAGCTCCTCCGGCACTATGGTAGCCGTGAATGACCCCGTCTGCGAGGTTCTGCAGGACTCCACGAGGCTACCGGTGGGCGTCACGATTATGAAGCTTATAGGAACGCCGCCGACGGCTGGGATCACCGTTCCCGATAGCTCGAAGGGCCGAGTATTTTTAGCGACTCCGTCGACCCGTATTGACACCGTGAGGCTCCTCTTCTCGACTGTGAACTCCTTGGTGTATGAGACAGCTGCGTGGTTGACTACGTCTCCGCCGTACGAGACAGTGACATCGTAGTCGCCCACCCACTGTGGGGTGTAGGTGTGCTGGAACTCCCCCACCGTGTTGGTCTTCACGTTCACCGTCTTCGAGTGGCTGCCACACACGAATCTTATCGTGTGGTCTGTGTTAGGCAACGAAGAGGCCCCCAGGATATTCAGCGACTCACCGCCATACAGGGATATACGTGAAGCGCTGAAGCTCAGGTCCACCTCGTTCTTTACCTCGAATTCTCCTCTCGCCGATCCCTTGTTGTCGACCTCATCCGAGGCAGATACCTTGTACTTTACGATGTCGTTGAGCTTGAACTTCGGTAGGTTACCCTTGTAACCTTCCTCACACTTCCTTAGCTCAACCGTGTCCTCCGTCTTCCAGTCGTCCGTCGTGTAGTTCA
>CAZQOX010000335.1:0-1770 GCA_964594895.1 uncultured Candidatus Bathyarchaeia archaeon | reverse complement strand
CATCAAGGCGCTCCCAGAGAACAGTCAGAGCAGGGGAAGAGCACGCGTCCTCGCCAAGAAGAAGATGAAAGGCAGACGCATAGGCGAGGGCTCGAAGAAGGGCAAGAAGCACAGCGTCGTGCCCCGGAAGAAGCGGTGGATGAACCGCATCAGGGCGCAGCGTAGGAGGCTAATGAAGCTGAGGGAGCGGAGGACAATCACAGTAAGCACCTACCGAAGCCTCTACAGGAAGGCTAAGGGCGGCGAGTTCAGGAGCGTAGCAGAACTCGAACGGTACATCAACGACAACAACCTGAGGAGGCGGACCTTTGGCTAAGGGACCGCGGTACCGCGTACCATACAGGCGCAGGCGCGAGAAGAAGACCGACTACGCCGCGAGACGAGTGCTCGCGACAGCCGATCACCCAAGGGTCGTCGTGAGGGTATCAGGCAAAAACATACTGGTTCAGGTAGTGAGGTCCGAGATAGAGGGAGACTACGTCGTCGCGCAGGCTAGCAGCAAAGATCTCAAGAAGAGCTACGGCTGGAATGCGAGCGGCAAGAACGTCCCCGCAGCCTACCTACTTGGGCTATTGGCAGGTAAGAAGGCCAAGGCGGCTGGCGTGGAGCACGCCATCCTAGACATGGGCCTTAAGAGAGCCACGGCAGGAAACAAGGTTTTCGCCGTGGTTAAGGGCGCGTTAGACGCCGGGCTTGACGTTCCATGCGACAGCGACATTACTCCACCTACTGAGAGGATAAACGGCAGCGTAATCGCTAAATACGCAGAGCAGATGGAAGACCCCCTCGAGTACGAGACAAGGTTCTCGGTCTATCTCCGTCGCGGACTGAGACCTGAGGCCATACAGGGCCACTTCGAGGAGGTCAAAGCACGCATAGAGGAGAACAAAGTTGAGTAGAAGACGGGAGAACCCGCTAGATAACTGGGTCCCAAAGACCCAGCTCGGCAGACAGGTTTACGAGGGGCAGATATCCTCGATATACGAGATCTTCGAGGAAGGCCACAGGGTCAAGGAAGTCGAGATAGTGGACGTCCTCGTGCCAGGCCTCAAGGACGATGTGATCAACATCAACCTCGTCCAGAAGCAGACAGACGCGGGCGAGTCCAGCAGGTTCACGGCCCTCGTGGCCGTCGGAAACGAGAACGGGCTCATCGGCGTAGGACTGGGTAAGGCCCAGAGAGTGAGGAACGCCATCGAGAAAGGCATCAGGCTGGCGAAGCTCAACCTGCACCCCATCAGGATGGGCTGCGGCAGCTGGGAGTGCGACTGCGGCGAGGGACACACGCTGCCCTTCAAGGTGCGGGGAAAGGCCGGGAGCGTCGTGGTCACGCTGCTCCCTGGGCCCCAGGGGCTTGGTCTCGTGGCCGGTGACACCGCAAAGGCCGTGCTGAAGCTGGCCGGCATAAAGGACTGCTGGAGCAAGAGCATCGGCAAGACCACCACCACCAATAGCTTCGCGTTCGCCACATTCGAGGCGCTGAAGCAGACCATGAGCATAATGACACCCAGGGACTGGGCGTGATAGGATTGGAGAAGAAAAGCCTGCTAGCCATCAGGATAAGAGGCACCATCAACGTCACCCAGCGGGTCGAGGACACGCTCAGGATGCTCAGGATCGACCGAAACAACTACGCCACCCTGCTTGACGATAGGCCAGACTACGCTGGAATGCTTCAAAGGGCCAAGGACTGGATCACGTGGGGCGAACCGGATCTGGAGACGATAAAGATCATGCTCGAGAAACGCGGCGAGGCCCCCGGAGGCGTCA
>CAZQOX010000334.1:0-1776 GCA_964594895.1 uncultured Candidatus Bathyarchaeia archaeon | reverse complement strand
CGTTCAGCAGCCCCTTGGCGCACCTGGTCAGGGGGCATATGCCGCCGGTCTCGTCGAGGATGCAGTCGCCGCAGGCCCTGCACATGTCGTGGAACCTGCCGAGGCGCTTGGTCTCGCCTATGAAAAGCGTGTTCAGCGCCGGTAACACTATCTTCTTGCTGTACTCGCCGACTGTCTGGACCCCCGCCCCGCACGCCATGACCAGTATGGCGTCGGAGTCGGCGATCTGCTCCCTATGCTCCTTCAGGTCCCGCCTGTCGAGCCTCAGGTCGCACGGGTCCTCCACCATGGCCCAGCCGGCGACCCTGCCGCCGAGCCTCTCGACCATCTCCTTGACCTCGTCCTCGCCGCCCGTCTTGCAGCTGGTGGAGCACGTCCCGCAGCCCACTATGAACAGCTTCCCGTAGGGCGCGATCATCTCCTGGATCTCCTCCATCTGTTTCTGCTCCGTGATTATCATCTCAGGTTCCTCCTAGAACGCCTCCAGCAACGGCTCGAATATACGCTCATACATGACAGCCATGACGTGTATCCCCGCCGCGCTCGTCGTCCTCCGGACCTCCTTGATGAACGGCCTGAAGAACTCCAGGTTCACCTCGTCGTAGAGCTGGCTCCTCTTCTCCTTGTCGGGCTCCTCCTTCGCCTTCTTCATGTTCGCCAGCAGGTCCGGCGGCACCGAGACGCCCGGTATGAACCTGTCGAAGAAGTCGGCTATCCCGTAGCTCTTCAGCGGGAACACGCCGACGAGCGTCGGGCACTTGTATTTCTCCGCCTCCTTGAGGAACTCCTTGGTCTTGTCGATGTCGAACATGGTCTGGGTCTGGATGAAGTCGGCTCCGATCTTGGTCTTGCGACCTATCTTCAGCACCTCAGGAATCAGCGGGTCCGCGTTCGGGTTGGCCGCTATCCCCACGTTTATCTCGACCTTGCCGTGGATCTCGTTCCCGGCGACGTCCACGCCCTCGTCGATCATCCTGTGCAACATGTAGACGAACTGCGCGGAATCCAGGTCGTAAACCGAGGCCGCGCCCTTGTTGTCGCCGAGGACCGTGTGGTCCCCGGAGATCGCCAGGATGTTCCTGATCCCAAGGTACGAGGCCGCCAGCACGTCCGACGTCAACGCGAGCCTGTTCCTGTCCCTCACCGTCATCTGGTAGACCGTCTCCAGCCCCACCTCCTTCTGGACCGCCCACGAGGGTATGAGGGAGTTCATGTAGGCGTAGGCCAGAGGGTTATCGGTCACGTTGGCGGCGACCACGTAGGGCTTCATAGCCCTGGCGCTGACGAGTACCTCCTCTAGGCCCGTCACCTTCTCGGGCTCCAGCTCGCCGGTGAGAACGAACTTGCCGGCTCTGATGTCCTTAACCAGTTTGCTGTACGCTGGTCGTTTATCGGCCATTTTAACCATCTCCTAACCTACTACATACTCATTTTAAGAACTTTGTATCAACTAATGTTAAAAATACCTGAAGGTTGGTAAATTCAGTAAATATATTATAAATACCGTCGTCGTACTTATCTTCTCCGTAGGAACCCAATGGTGAAGGCATTTGTCAAAGAAGGACCTTAGGCTAAAGATAGATGAGTTGTCATCGAGCATCGGCGTGTTCAAGGGCTTGGACATCCAAGTTGGGAGGATCGTAGACGAAGAATGGGAGGAGCCCATGGGGCCGACGCCGTTCCCATCGATCGGCACATTCAGGGATTGGGACCGGAAACTGCTGGAACGTTACAAGCCGTTCTACATGCCGTTCTGCGACCTCTGCTGCCTCTGCA
>CAZQOX010000333.1:0-1776 GCA_964594895.1 uncultured Candidatus Bathyarchaeia archaeon | reverse complement strand
ACAGAAACACGCCCCAAAAGTATGGCTTAATATGAGTCAGAGAATGGTTCATAATATTATCTCTAAATATCTCGCATACTTTTTCCTCGCCTTCACCCTCAGGTAATAAAAGAGCTAGAACGTTCATTGTCTCCTCCTCTGAAGCCCAGCTGGATTGATGATCCCTGATAGTTTGTAACCTAGTCATCGTGTCATCAAGCATACGATGACATAAAGCCCTCATTTCACCCCAGTTTTCTGGGCCCAGCGTTTCCTCTCGTTTACTCATCATCTTTCTCCACCATAGACTCTCGCTGTCGCCATTACCTAATAAATGAAAAACCCATCCACAGAGTTACGAGAAGTGATGATAAGACTATGGATAGTCTACCCGGTCATTAGGATGATTGCTTCGTTTGGATAAGTGAAGACACATACGCCACAACCATGAGACAAGTTATCATTCGCCATTAAACTCTCAGTTGGGGTTCCTCGATAACTGTTTCAGAAAAAGTTGTCATTCAAATCAGTCTGGCTGTTTAACCTGTTTCAATATTCTCGTTTTCGAGTTGCTCGATGAGCCAATCTATGTTCTCTTCCTTCTCCAGAGCCCATATATACTGTTCAACGTCGTGAGGAAGAAAGGGAACCAGAGGCCCTAAGAAAAAGCGGCCCGCCATCCCACCCAGCCTGCTCATGTTCCGAAAGGAACTAAAAACTAGGATCGCCGCCGACTCGACACCCCGGTCTTTGATGAACTTGAGGATCTTCTCCCGAGCTCTCTGCTCTTGCTCGGGGGTCACCTCCCTGAAGACCGGGAACACGTTTAGAGGTCACCGTTCTCCGCTTTCTTGACCGCGTCCTCGATGACATCCAGCGCGTTCTCCAGCTGAGTCTCTGTGCTCACCAGCGGAGGCGCGACCCTCAGGGCACCTATGCCCCTGTAGCCCATCTCGATGATGTAGACGCCGTGGCGGTAGCAGTCGACGGCTATCTTCCCCGCCAGCTCCTTGGACGAGATCTCTACGCCGATCAGCGAGGCGATGCCCCTGCTCTCGACGACGCACTCGTAGTTATCCTGCATCTCCTTCAGGCGGCTCATCATGAGATCCCCGTTGGCCCTGGATCTGGCTGCCAGTTTCTCGGACTTGATCACTTCGATGTTGGCCAGTGTGGCGGCGAGGCCCAGAGGCTGCCTACCCATGGTGTGGCCGTGATAGAAGCCCCCGCACCTGTCCAGGAGGCTCTGCTTGGCGACGGCCCCCGCCATGGCGACCGCTCCGCCGGCCATGGCCTTGCCCAGGACGACGATGTCCGGCGTGACACCGTAGTTTTCGGTGCAGAACCATTCACCGGTTCTCCCGAAGCCGGTCTGGACCTCCTCCGAGATGAACAGTATATCGTTTTTCCTGGCGAGTCTGTCAAGTTTCTTGACGAAGCTCTTTGAAGGTATGAGCCAACCCGCGTCTCCTGCGACGGGCTCAAACAGCACGGCCGCCAGCTCCTCGGGCGGCATGTAGGTCTCCAGCGCCTGCTCGATGAGCCCGATGATTATGTCGTCTACGTCTTCTCTATCCAGCTTCCCGAAGGGAGGGTGAATGTAGTCCGGGTAAGGGAAGTAGAAGACGTCGTTGAGGCGGCCGAAGCCCTTCACCATCGACGGCACGTAGCTGCTGACGCTTAGCGCCCCGTAGGTGACCCCATGGTAGGCCCCCGCGAAACAGATTATGCCCATCCTGCCTGTGACCTTCCTAGCCATCTTTATGGCCGCGTCGTTGGCAGCCGAGCCGCTGAGGG
>CAZQOX010000332.1:0-1784 GCA_964594895.1 uncultured Candidatus Bathyarchaeia archaeon | reverse complement strand
AGACCCTCAGCAACTACTTCCGCTTCCCCATGATATTCCTCTGCGGCGTCTTCATACCGCTGCAGCGGATGCCCCTCGTCCTCCGGTACGTTGCGCGTCTGCTTCCGTTGACGTACTCCGTCGACGCCTTCAGGGCGGTAATGGGCGGAGACGGGGCGGGTCTCCTACTCGACCTGGCCGTCCTGACCGGCTACTGCCTAGTGCTGGTCGCCTCATCGGTGCGTCTCCTGAGAAGGAACCTATGATCAGAGGAGAAGACCCAGCGTCCCCGATGGTCGCGCTGGAACGAACCGGTCCCCGGCGCATCCTCCCCACCCCCGGACTCAGGTTCTGCGGACTCTGATTATTCCATGCGTCTTAGATACTCCCCGCTGGACATGACGTGACCGTACATCAGGGGCCAGCCGTGGCTCAGGAGAAACCTCTTCTGCCGCTGCTTGACGGGGTCGTCCATGGACTCCACCAGGTCTGACAGTATGTAGGTGAAGAACCCCCTGCCCCAGCCGTCCACGAGGGTCGCGTTGACGCACCCATCCGCGTAGAACCCCGCGACCAGGTAGGTGTCGGAGCCCAAGATCTCCTCGAGACGAGGGTTTGTGAAGGCGGAGTAGCTGTTCTTCACGATCACTTCATCTTCGGGTTCCACATCTATCCCGGGTTGGAACTCCGAGTACTCCTCCGCATGCTCGGTGACGTAGAACGTCGCCCGGGGATTCTCACGGTATAGCCTGTTGATGTTATTCGGCAGGTTTTCCTCCGTCCAGGGGGCCGGCTTGACCCAGATGACTCTGCCCCCCAGGGCTCGACACCTTTCGGCGAAGCCGTTCAGCCTCGGGATCGTTTCCCTTACCTTGCTGAAGTGTATGTTCCAATCGGGGCGCTCGTAGTCTCGGCCGCAGCATCCTTTCACCGGGTCGACAACCACGAGGGGGTGAGGCTCGGCGTCTACGTTGTACATATCGGATAGTCGGTTCAAGTCAGGGCTTAAATTATTTTAGCGTTAATCTGGGGATGGCTGTGACGCTCACCGTGGGGGTCGGGGATTCTGCGACTGCCGTTGTTTAACGTTTTAGAACACTCGTTCTAAAACGTAGGATGATATACACGGTTGATTCATTTCAACCTGAAACTGGTTAACGAGGCTTAAACATGATGGGAGTAAGGCGAATCACCAGACCCTCGAGGAGGAACTCGATCATCGTCGTAGCGCTTGTTGCGCTGCTCTTCTCGGCGTACATGGTCGGGAGCAAGTATATGCCAGACAGGCAGCCGATCGTCCCGTACGAGCTCAGCCCCTCGAGTTCATCCGCCGGCGAGGCGGTGAGACTCAAATCGGATGCGGGCGACGCCGTCGCGGCTACGGCGGCCGCCGAGGCGGCGTCCGCGGCGGTGGACGCGGCGAAGGCTGCCTCCGCGAGTCCCCTATCGGTGTGGTTCGACGTGGTCCCCTCCGGCGAAGGAGCCGAGTACGAGGTGGATGCCGCCGCCGAGGTCTTCGCGGAGAGGCTTGTGGTGTTCACCGCCCGGTTAGAATTGGAGGTCGAGGACTTGGAGTCGGCCCTCGACGCGGTTCGGCTGCTGGCTGAGAGCCACGGCGGGTTCGTTGCCACGGAGAAGACGCGGACGGGGAGCGGGTTCATAACGATACGAGTGCCTCAGCGGGTGTTCCACGACGCCGTAGCCGAGATCGAGGGGCTGGGCGTGGTCCAGAGCAGGGACCTGCAGGGCGAGGACGTGACCGAGGAGTACGTGGACCTGGGGTCCCAGCTGGTCAACCTGGAGAG
>CAZQOX010000331.1:0-1793 GCA_964594895.1 uncultured Candidatus Bathyarchaeia archaeon | reverse complement strand
TGGGCTCCGTCGTCACCAGGGACGTGCCCCCCGGCGAGGTCCACTACGGCAGCCCGGCGACGCTTCGATACGGCTACGGCGAGTACCTCGAGCGCAGACGGAATTGGGAGGTCACCGAAGAAAGTGGCTGACCACCTTGCCCAGAGCCTCGGCCACGGCCTCCATCTCGCGCTCACCTAGAAACGGGTGTATGGGCAGGCTCAGGACGCTCCGCGAAAGCTCCTCGGCGTTGGGGCACGCTGAGCCGTCCCTCAGCACGGGGTGCCGCGTCAGCGGCGAGGGATAGTAGACGCCGCACTCGATGTTCTCCGCCCTCAGCGCCTCGACGAACCCGTCCCTGCCGCACCTGAGCTTCTCCAGGTCCAGCTTCACCGTGTAGTAGTTGAAGCAGCTCTCGACGTGGGGCTCCACCCTCTGGGGGACGACGCACCCGAGCCCACCCACGACCCTGTCATATTCGTGGGCTATCCGTCTACGATGGGATATGAACGCGTCCAGCCGGTCCAGCTGGTCCAGACCCAGCGCCGCCCTCACGTCGTCGAACCTGTAGTTAATGCCCAGTTGCTCTCTCGCCTGGAGGCTTCCGGGTGACTTGAAGCCTCTGATCCACTCGGCGTGCTCCGGGTCGTTTGCTGTGACCATGCCGCCCTCGCCGGTGGTGATCACCTTGCTCGGGTAGAAGCTGTAGCAGCACATGTCGTGGACCTCGCCGAGCTCCCTGTCCATGTATCTGCTTCCTATGGCCTGGCAGCAGTCCCCTATCACGCATAATCCATGGTCTTTCGCGACCTCGATAATTGCCCTCATCTCAACCACGTTTCCGAAGAGGTGGACCGGTAAGATTGCCCTGGTTCTTCCGCTGATCTTCTCGGCAAGGCTGTCCACGTCGAGGAGGAATGTGGACGAGTTCACGTCGGCGAAAACCGGCTTCGCCCCGCATCGGACGGCGGCGCCAGCCGAGGCCTCGTACGTGAAAGCCGGCACCACGACCTCGTCGCCCGGGTTCAGAGCACATGAATACGCCGCGGCGAGGGCTGATGTCCCGTTGCATACGGCTACGCCGTGCCGCGCCCCCACCCTCTGGGAGAACCTTTCCTCGAACTCCCTTGTGACGTCGCCCTCCCTGAGCATGCCAGAGGACAATACATCATGGACTCGTCCGAGGCACCTCTCGCCGAAGTGCGGCTTGGCCAGCCTCACCACGGTGTCCGAGGCGGGTGCTCCGCCGAGTAGAGCCAGCTCACCGCGTTGCATGGCCTATCCCTCTGTACGTGAATCCCTTGTCTCGGCACTCGTCGGGGTCGAACACGTCTCTGCCGTCGACTATGATGGGCATCCTCATGGCGCCCCTGAGCCAACCCAGGTCAATCTCCCCGTAAACACTGTGGCGGGTCGTCACCACCAGGCAGTCCCTGTCCTTCACCGCCTCGTCGAGGTCTTGGATCAACGGGACTCCTTCCCAGCTTTCTATGTACGGGTCGTGGACCACCATGTCCCCAGACTCGTGCCTCAACAGGTCGTAGAGGGCGAGCGTCGGGCTGTTGCGGGCGTCCTCGGTGTCCCCCTTGAAGCCCAGGCCCAGGAGGACGATCCTCGCCTCGTGGAGGCTCATCCCTTGCTCGCATAGAGCATCGACGACGAGCCTCTTCACCTGCCCCGGCATGCCGTCGTTCACGATCCGCGCCGCCTGGATGAGCACCGGCTCGAAGCCCTTGCAGCCCACGGCCTCGTAGCCGTGGAGAAGCAGCCAAGGGTCCTTCGGGAGGCAGTGGCCGCCCACCCCGGCTCCGGGG
>CAZQOX010000330.1:0-1797 GCA_964594895.1 uncultured Candidatus Bathyarchaeia archaeon | reverse complement strand
ACTCTGCGCCGCTGTCGGCTATCGCCTTGAACATGTTGAGGCTGCAGGCGATGCCCGTCTTCATGTCGCAGGCTCCGCGTCCGTAGAGTCTCCCGTCCTTGATGACCGGCTTGAAGGGGTCGGTGTCCCAGTCGTCCCCCGCCGGGACCGTGTCCGTGTGGGCGTTATAGTTGAGGCGTCTACCCGGTACACTGCCTTTCATCACGCCGTAGACGTTGGGTCTCCCGTCGGCGACGTACCGGAGCTCCGTCTCCATCCCGTAGCTCTCCAGCTTCCCCTGGATGAAGAGTGCCAGCGCCTCCTCGTCCCCCGTGACCGACGGGATCGCTATCATCTCCTCTGATAGCCTCACCGTGTAGCCGTCGTCTAGGTGCCTTAGGACGTCATCGATCATGACGAAGAGAATTATGGGATGCGGGCTTTAACTTGATTGGTGGACGCTAGCCCCCGAGGAACCTGTCAGCCATCAGGGCGTAGACCTTGCTCACAGGGGGCAGCGAGTCCAGGAGGGTGTACTCGTTCTTCTGGTGCGCCCCGCCCGGGAACGGGCCGAGGTGTATGCAAGGTATCCCGCCCTCGCCCGCGAAGGTGTTGGCGTCGGTTATGCTGCTGCTGTACTCGAAGCTTGGCTTCACCCCCATCGCCTCCTTGTAGGCGTCCTCAAAGACCCGGACCAGCGGCTCGTCCCTATCAATTTCGTAGGAGGCATAGTATGGCGGCTTGATCTCAACATCCACCTCTGCCTCCAGACCCAGGGACTCCACAAGCTCCTCCATGTCCCTGATCACCGACTCCCTTGTCTCACCGGGCACGGTGAGCCTGTTGACCTCGAACCTGCAGTACGCCGGAACCACGACGCTGTACCTCTCGTAGCCGCCCTCTATCTTCAGCGTCGAGTGGTTGCCTTTGAACCGCGGGTGCTCCGGTATACTGAGCTTGCCCAGGTTGGCGAGGATGACGGACGCCTGCTCGATGGCGTTCACCCCGAGCTCGGGCCTGAACCCGTGGGCCGCCCTGCCCCTGACGTGGATGTTGTAGAGTATCTTCCCCGTGATGCCCAGGGCTGTGGGCCTCTGCTCGTCAGCAAGGTAGGGCTCGGCGAGGACGATGGCGTCCACGTTCCCGTAGTCCGTCTTCAGCATCGCCTTGGCTCCCTCGCCGTACGCCTCCTCGTCGATGACGCCGCTAAAGCTGAGTTCCCCCGGGAACTCGTGCCCTGACTCGACGCACGCGCGTATCGTGTCGAGTATGCACGCGATGCCGCCCTTCATGTCGTTGGAGCCCAGGCCGATGATCCTGTTCCCGTCCACAATAGGCTCGAAGGGATCCGTGTCCCAGCCGTCTACGACAGGGACCGTGTCGAGGTGACCGTTGAAGTTCATCCTCTTCCCCGGCCTCGCCCCCACCAGCCTCGCGTATATGTTCGGCCTCCCTGGCTGCACCACATGCAGCTCCGTCTCTAGTCCAAGCGAGCCCAGCTCGTCCTGAAGGTACAGGGCCAGCTCCTCCTCGTCGCCGACGACGGAGGGGATCCGTATCATCTCTTTGAGCTTCTCGACGGCGTAGCGGTCATCAAGCTCTCTGAGGACGTCTTCAATCATGGCAGACAAACAAAGTATGGGTGGTAATCTATATCGTTTCCCATCGCCGGCGGCTAGCTCAGCGTCTTGAGCTGAGAGCTATACATGTCCACGATCTCCTGGACCGTGGTGACCTCCTCAGCCGACTTGTCATCCCGCCAACGGGTGAACCTGGGGAACCTGATGGCCAGCCCGGAGCCCTCCCTGATCTCGTCGA
>CAZQOX010000329.1:0-1804 GCA_964594895.1 uncultured Candidatus Bathyarchaeia archaeon | reverse complement strand
GCGCCTTCACCGTCAGCGCGGTGGTGATCAGGCTGTGCATGTGGATAGGGAGAGGCGCGGGGCTCACTTTCGGGGCAGACTGGGTCTACGACAACCCCACCAACGTGAGGATGCTCACAGGCCTCTTTCAGACGAAGCCCATCCTCAGCCTCAGCATGTTCCTGTTCAGCCTGGCGGCGGCCTTCACGCTGGGCGCCGCCGCCGGGTGGCTGATAGGCTTGATGAGCGGCAGACTCCGGGCCACCCGACTGATGATACTGCTGCTAATCGTCAGCAACGCGGTGAGCGTCATCGTAGCTAACAACGAGGGGATCGCCGGCGGCACGCTGGGATCGTTCATCCCCAACTTCTTCGCCTGGTATCGGGGCGAGCAGATGGTCATCATCGCCACAGTCATACTGGTGGTAGGCCTGGTCTGTTACATGATAATGCGGGCCATGATGAACAGCCCGTTCGGGCGCCTCATGAGGGCGTTGAGGGAGAACGAGGTGACCCTCGAGAGCACGGGCAAGAACGTCGCCGACATCCGCCGCCAGATAATGATGTTCGGCAGCGGCATCATGGCCGTGAGCGGCGTCCTCGTGAGCTACTACTACGGCTACGTACAGCACGTCATGTACGACAGGGTGACCTACACGTTCTGGCCTTGGCTCATGATAACCGTGGGAGGCCTAGGCAACAACGCGGGGAGCTACCTGGGGACCCTGCTGTGCGTCGCGTTACTCAAGGCCCTCAACGTCATGAAGCAGGGGGTCGGGGTCTTACTGATCGGCACCAGGTGGATAAAGCTCGTCGACATCTTCGAAGACATGATCCTCGGCGCCTTCCTCCTCATATTCATGATCTATAAGCCGAGGGGCTCATGCCCGAGAAGAGCCTTAACATAAAAGGAGTGGACTACGTCGGGATAATCAGGGACGAGTCTAGATCCGGTGACTCATCCGGCGGCTCATCTGCTCCTTGATCCATTTCGCGGCCTGTATCAGCAGCGGGTTAGGCGTGGCGACGATGGGTATGTCCCTGGGGCCTATCTTCAGCGTCGGCCTGTACTCGGGCAGAGGGGCGTAGATGACGCTTGCCCAGTATATGCGTCCCTGCTGCCGCTCCTTGAGAAGCTCCTTGGTGTTGAAAGGCAGAGGCATGTGGTAGAACACGACGCCCTCGGCCCAGTTCAGTATGACCGGCCTCCCCGCTTCCTGTATCAGGGCGCCCGTCTCGGCAAGCTTGTCCAGGGAGTACTCAACCATCTCAAGGATGATCAGCTCCTCAGCCGGCTTGTAGGTGATCTTCATCAGACCCAAATGCGGCTGGGTCTCTAAATAACTTCACCCTCGCCCGTGAGGAAGTCGATGATCGTCCCCATGTGGACCCTGGCTGTGGTCTCCAGATCCTCTAGGGTGATGTGCTCGTCCACACCGCCCATCCCGTAGACCCTGGGGCCGTACGATACTGCCGGTACACCCAGGAGCCTCCAGAACCTGCAGTCGGTGCCCCCGGAGGTGAAGCTCAGGTAGGGCTCCCTGCCCGTTGTCTCGGCGTGGTTCGCCTGGAGCAGGTTCACGATCCTTGCCTCCGGTGGCGTGTAGGTGGACCCCGTGAGCACCGATGTGTGGCGGCCCCACTCCACCTCCATGCCCTCATCGACTTGGTGGACCTCCTCCTCTACCCTGCTCCTTATCTCCTCTGGGCTGATCCCGAGGGGCAGCCTGACGTCCACCTCTGCCTCGCACAGTGCAGGCACTATGTTGTCCTTGGCGCCGCCTCGGATCACCCCCACGTTCACGGTCACGTGCTTGAGCACTTC
>CAZQOX010000328.1:0-1809 GCA_964594895.1 uncultured Candidatus Bathyarchaeia archaeon | reverse complement strand
TCTTGAGCCCGGTGACCTTGGTGAGGGTCTCGACGACCATCTTCTCGGCCATCCCTATCTCGGGCTCCCCCTTCCAGTCGGGGTGTATCTTGCCCTGGGTCAGGTAGACTATCTCGTCTACCTCGTCCGCCGTGGCCTCCTTGAAGAGGCCCGTGAGGGTGTCCGTCATCTCCAGGCGCTTGGTCGTCGATTCCAGCCTGACGTAGTACTCGACAAGGGTATCGTAGAGCATCTCTGAACAGATACCTTTCGGTGGACCACGTATTTATACGGTGTAGCTGCAGGCGTCCTTGTCCTTTATGGCGTTGTACTCGTTCAGCGCCTCTATCAGACAGTACTCGCCCAGCTTCTCGGTGAAGAGGCTGAACACGTGCTCGGTGCCCTTGCTCACCTCGATGCAGGTCAGGAGGTTTGGCGGGAAGTAGTCGTTCCTCAGCCTCGACCAGAGCCTGTCCAGCTTGGGGTACTTCATGTGCCGCATGACCACGTAGCTCTTGTAGTGGGTGACCATCTCCACGTACTGGACGGCCCAGAGGCTGGCCAGGTCGCCGTAGTCCTTGATGGCGGGCGAGCCCCCCTCATCCATTATTATGCTCATGCTCTTCTCTAGTTTGTCCTCATGCCTGTCTAGGATGTGGCTCCGTGTGGCGACTAGAAGCCTGTTTCCGCCCATGTGGTTGTCGGCGTGGAAAACCTCGTGTATCGCGCTGTACATGGTGAGGGTCTCGACGAAGTCCGGCATATCCATGGGGTGATCCGATTTTGGTAGACGCTTATCCAGTATTATGGTAGCCGGAGGCAGGAACGAGCCGTACTCCATGGAGTTCCTGTTGCCGCGTCTGGCGTTCATGGTCAAGGCCTTGAAGGAGCCTCGGCTGAGCATGCTCCTCGTCCTCGAGATGTTGGGAGCCACGGGCAGTTTGAGCTGACTCTGAGCCTTGGAGATCATGTCGAGTGAGTCTTGGACGATCCGGTGAACGTCACCGTCGGTCAGATCTCTCCTCAGAGTCACTACATATCTAACAGACTCTAGTCGCCTGAAATAAAAACAACATGGTTCCATGTTCTGTAAATACTGATAATTATTCTATAGTCTAAGACCATCTCATCCAGATACAATAAATCGTGTCAACGACTCCGGAGAACATCAAATGTGTTAACCGTTATATAGAGTTGCAGAACCCTATCTGGTGATATCTATGAAGTTTGGCGCTCAGACAGAGTACGGGAAGCTCCGAAAGGTGTTGATGCACCACCCCGGGGAGGGCATGAGGGTGGTCACGGCCGGCAACAAGAACGACTACCTGTTCAGGGACCCGGTCTACTGGAAGGCGTTCCAGGAGGAGCACGACGTCTTCGTGGGCGTCCTGAAGGCCGAGGGGGTGGAGGTGGTCTTGGTCACCGACCTCCTAGACGAGAGGCACTCACGGATAGCCGACGTCCTACCGAACCTCGTCTACACTAGGGACGTGGCCATGGTGAACAACCTGGGAGCTAACATACTCAGGATGACTTACCCTGCGCGGTTCGTGGAGCCTACACTGATGGAGAAGGCGTTCAACAAGCTTGGAATACCCATCGCCCACCGGGTGACACCCCCGGGAATGGTGGAGGGAGGCGACTTCGTCTGGTTCGACGAGAAAACCCCGATGATGGGCTTCGGCGCTAGGAGCAACGAGCATGGCGTATATCAGATGCGGGACAGCATGCTCGGGAGATGCGTGGAGGAGTTCGTGGCGCAGCCGCTCCCAGGTTGGAGGGTGCACCTCGACGGCGCCCTCATGATGATGGCCCCCGACCTAGCCCTGT
>CAZQOX010000327.1:0-1809 GCA_964594895.1 uncultured Candidatus Bathyarchaeia archaeon | reverse complement strand
GCCCCGTGTTGTAGGGGCAGACGCTGATGCAGGTGCTGCAGTCGGTGCCGTTCTCGCACCAGAACCGGTAGCACTTCTCGCCGTCGACCGCCCACTTCAGGGCGCCCGGGCTGCTGCTCTTGCAGGCCCCGTCGTAGCTCGGCTCGTCCTCGAAGCTTATGGCCTCCACCTCGCATGCCTCGGCGCACTTCTTGCAGATCCTGCAGAACCCGTTCACGCCGAACTCGATGGGCCTGTCCGTCTCAAGTGGGAGATCGGTGTATACCTTGCAGAGGCGCACCCTGGGCCCGTACTCGGGTGTGACGAGCAGCCCGTTCCTGCCGAGCTCGCCGAGCCCCGCGTCCACCGCCAGGGGCACGCTGAGGCCGACGCCGTTGGAGGCCGGGACGGCTGTGTAGCCCAGGTTCCTGATGAACTCGGCCAGAGACGAAACTATGAACGCGAGCCTGCTGTACCCGACGCCGGTGGCGGCGGCAGCCGGCGCCTCCGGGCTCGTGGCTATGCCCAGCCCGTCCATCTCCACCGCCATGACGACGGCGTACCTCACGCCCTCGGGCAGCTCCAGGGGCTCAAGGCTTTCTCGGTGGTTGGCGTAGAGCCAGTTCATGTTGATCTCTGTGACGCCGACGAGGCTTGCCCCGAAGAACCTTGCGGCCTTCTTCAACTTCCTCGTCATCTCCAGGACATCATCCACCTTGTGGCGCGTCTTGTACCACTTGTCTCCCATTAGGCTGGGGCCGCCGGGGCGCTCCAGCCGATCCCAGCTGAAGGCCTGGGTCCAGACGTCGTGGACAGTCCACGCGGCCTCGGCCAGGGCGTAGTCGACCCTGTCGTACCCTGGCTTCGCCTCACGGATGTTTTGGAGGCCGACCTCCTCCTCGTTGTGGAGGTAGCAGTCCCAGCTCGGGTCGTTGCCTATCCTGTTGAATATTAGGTTCACCTGATCATACCGTTCGATCCGTGACTCGTCCACGACGTAGGGAGGCATATCCACCCGCCTGACCCTCACGCCCCGCCTTGAGCTGCCCTCCATCTCGACCACTTGTACGCGTATCGGGACCCAGCCTTATAATAATGATGCGAGCCGTTCGCCAACGCTTTTCACCTAGCCCGCGTAATACATGGTTGAGTTGTCTATAGAAGATAGAGTGAGCCTCGTCGAGGCCGTCGAGGACGACGCCTACCTCCTCGCCGACGTATCCAAGCGTGCGTTCGAGAGCGACGTGGATGTGGGAGCCAAGGAGCCGGGTGGGCCCCCCGGCTACGACTCCTACAAGGACCAGGTACGCTACATGGAGTACTTCGACTACTACAGGATAACGCTTGACGACTACACCGTGGGCGGCGTCACGACGGCGCACCACGGCGAGGGCCACAGGGAGCTCGTCAGGATATTCGTGGACCCAGAGAGCCAGCGTCAGGGTGTAGGCCTCAGAGCCGTGGAGTTGGTGATGTCACTCTACCCGGACGTCAAGCTCTGGACCACGGGCACACCCGAGTGGAACACCAGGACCAAGAGCTTCTACGAGAAGCTGGGCTTCGCACAGGTGGGATGGACGGTGGAGACGGTAGGCAGGGGCCGCTGGTACCAGAAGAAGTTCGGCGAGGGCGTCGGCTTCCAAGCCATCGGCGAGCTTATGGACGGGATGAGGAACGTGACTGTGGAGGGGGCGGTGGAGGAGAAGGCCGTGGCCCGGATGGTTAGGTCGAGGAGGCGTCGCGAGACCCTGTCGGTGACCGAGGCCGGGCTCGTGGACGCCTCGGGTAGGGTCCTCCTCACCCTCTGGAACGAGCAGATAAGGCAGGTGG
>CAZQOX010000326.1:0-1812 GCA_964594895.1 uncultured Candidatus Bathyarchaeia archaeon | reverse complement strand
GAGATCAACGCTACCATATGAAAGGCGATCCAACCATTAACGTTTTTTGACGCCACCCCCCACAATCATACATGGAGAGCGGCTGGAACCTCTCGGTTTGCGGCTTGAACTGCGCCGTCTGCGACATAATGCTCGCAGGGAAGGGAGACGAGGAGAAGCTTAAGGAGATCATAGACTGGTTCAAGGAGGAACGCGGCGAAGACTTGGGGCCCGAGGCGATCACATGCACGGGCTGCAGGGGAAGCCTAGACACACATTGGAGCTCGGACTGCGGTATGATGCTCTGCGCTCGAAGCAAGGGATATGACTACTGCTTCCAGTGCCGAGAATTTGTCTGCGAGAAGCTGGATGCCTTCGCCGGCGACGGGATGGATCACCACAGGAGGGCCGTCGAGAACATGAAAAGGATCAAGGAGATAGGGCTCGAAGCCTGGCTGGAGGAGCAGCGGACGAAGGGGCCGCCCGTGTTCTGCCCCTAGTCTTTCTTCCTGAAGAAAATCCAGTAGAGGACGCCGTTGACGGCCATCAACGCCGCCCCGGTGAAGAAAGGCATCGAGAGGCTGATTGCGTCGAACATGTACCCGGCCAGCGTGGGCGCCGCCGACCGCACCCCCATCCTGGCGAAGTTGCTGACGCCTATGGCCGTGGCCGTCTCCTCCGGGTCCACCATCCCGGACGCGAAGGTCTGCCTGATGGGCATGGTGAACATGACGACTATCCTGTTGATCACGAGCACCGCCATGGCGACGGGGTACGTGTTGGATAACGCGAAGACGGTGGTGAGCACCGCCGCGGCGATGCGTGACCCGATTATGGTGTTGATGTCGCCGAACCGTGCCACCATGCGCGGGATGAGGAGATAACTGAAGATACTCAGGAACCTGCTCAGCGAGTATACTGGGCCGAGGGCGTCGCTGCCCACCCCGAACCTGTAGAAGACGTAGAGGGTCATGAGGCTCTCCGCCATGCCCCAGCCGAGGCCGCTGGTGGATCGGACGAGGCTGAACCTGAGTATGACGCCCCAGTTCCTGACCTTGCCGCCTTTTTTGACCTCGCCTCCGTGGCTGGTCCGCCGCGACGGTTCACTCATGGGGAGCAGGAACACGATTGAAAGCGCGGAGCAAACGGCGCAGGCCCACCAGAGCAGCTGATGAGCCTCCACGACGTTGAAGCCATATATGTCTTGGAGGTAAACCGGGAGCCCTCCCAGCGCCGAGCCTATGCTCGCCGCCAACCCGTTGGTGATGGCCATGGCGCTGTAGACGCCGGGCCGCTGCGTTGCCTCGGTCTTGTCCGTGATGTACCCCGAGACCACGGGCGTGCCGGCTCCAGCGCCCTCCCCCATGGCGCCAATCCCCTGGCCCAGGGCGAGCATCCAGAAGTCGGTGCTCAAAGCGAAGATCACCATCCGCAGGGTGGCGAACACGGTGCCGAGCAGGAGGAAGGGTTTCCGTCCGTACCTGTCGCAGAGGTAGCCGAAGGATATCTGTTGGACGGCGCCGACGAGGGTGGCGAGGCTCAGCAGAAGCCCTATCTCCACGGCCGTGTAGCCGAGGAGGGCGAAGTAGATGGCCCTCACCACCTGGAGGAACCCCATGACTAGCCGGCGGGTGAACATGCTGGAGGTGAGGAGCCTGACGTCCCTGTCGAACCCGTCTGGTACACGAATTAGGCTGATCACAGGGGCTACCCGAGTGTGTCCGTGAAGGGTCCCACGGATGTCTTTTCTTTGATGTTCATGGTTTTGATGAAGTCGTTGCTTCTCCCGAAGCACCTGACTCGTTTTGCTACAGACCCAGTAAATTCGTTCAT
>CAZQOX010000325.1:0-1814 GCA_964594895.1 uncultured Candidatus Bathyarchaeia archaeon | reverse complement strand
GACCATCCGATTGACCTTACGCGGTATCAGGTGATTAATTGCTATATGGGACGTGCCGGGCTTATTAATTCAGGTGGTGCCTCGGCTGGAGCGAGCGACTTGGCGGAGGCGGTGCGAACAGCGGTGATCAATAAGCGAGCAGGTGGTATGGGGCTGATATCAGGGCGGAAAGCGTTTCAAAAACCAATGCAAGATGGAGTTGCCTTACTTAACACAATACAAGATGTTTATCTGTGTAAAGAGATTACGATAGCATAAGTGACTCCTCATTGCGATACGAAGGTGGTGTTCTTTCTGGCGAGGCCTTTAAATCAAAATTATCATACTTAGCATTGACTGCTACTGATGACCATCAGGGCATCCCAATTCTAAACACTAGATTACAAAAGCCAGCCTAGCATAATTAACTGCTTCCTATGGTAGAATAATGCAAGTTTTTTGCCTCAAGCCATATATCCTCCTTGAGACTTGGCTCAGCCTCCTATTCGTGCCACTTTGTGGTGCACACTGTAAAGTCCGAGCCCCGAGCCCCTTACCCTAAATTAGGAGCGTAGCTCTAGTGTGAGCTCGCTAAAGCAAATTAAAGGTGGCTCGGGTAGTATGGAACATATGCTCTACGTTCCTTCAGAACGTGATAGACGATCTTAAGCAGTCGCCTGGCCATTATCGTCTTTGCTACATTCCCGCTTTTGATTTTTCTCAAATCGTCCAATTGCCGTCTTATTCCAGCATCGCCATAAGATGCCGGCACCGCAGCTTCTATTAAACCCCACCTTAGCCACCGATTCCCTTCTGACGTGATCCTTCCATGATATGTTTTTCCTCCAGAGGAATGGGTGGAGGGGACCAGACCGGCATAAGAACAGAGCTTGGCTGGTGATTTGAATCGCTCTATGCCATCGATTTCGGTGCTGATTAACGTCGCCAGGGTTACCCCTATTCCTGGAATGGTGGCGAGAAGCTGTGCATCCTTATCTTTGTCGTATATCTCTTTGATCATCTCGTTGCTGGAAGCTATCTCCCGGTTGATAACCTCGAGAAGCCTCAGGTAGGAATCAGACATTTTTCGCTCTTCTTCAGTAGTCAACTCCAATGAGCAGAGCCACTTCATACCCTTCTTTGAGAATATATTAACGGGTTTAGCCTGAATTACGTCCCGAGATAATAGCTGGCTGTCTACGAGATCATGTATCCTGCACTTCAGCCGCGTTCTCATCACTATCAGAAAAGCCCGGTGCCGGATTACTCTTTGTTTTATTCGGTTTTCGGCCTTTCTCAGATGAGCTTGCGGTACCAAATCTGCCATGAGCAACTCGGCCAACGTGCGGGAATCAATGGCATCAGTTTTTATCTTGGCAGCAGCTATAGCCCTAACCTTAAGCGGGTGGGCGAGAGTTACTTCCTCCACTAGGAGCCTGTCCGAGTAACACCCTTGGCTCAGCTACAGAGGTATAATAGAGGTAAAGCTGAGTCAAGGAGGAAAGACAGTGAGCAAGACCTTCCGTCCTTATGAGCCTGACCAGATATTCCTGATGCCGGCATCGATGAGAGATTGGCTGCCCGCCGACCACCTGGCTTACTTCATCTCGGATGTGGTGGAGCAACTGGACCTATCAGTAATCATGCAGCGTTACAGGGGCGAGGAGCGCGGCTATCCGCCCTATCATCCGGTAATGATGGTCAAGGTGCTGCTCTATGCTTACTGCGTCGGTGTTCCCTCCTCACGCAAGATAGCGAAGAGGTTGGAGGAGGATATTGCCTTCAGGATACTTGCCGCCAATAATACCCCTGACTTCCGCACCATCTCCGACTTC
>CAZQOX010000324.1:0-1821 GCA_964594895.1 uncultured Candidatus Bathyarchaeia archaeon | reverse complement strand
ACCAGTTGCTTGGCGTGATCTGCATGGTGTACCAGACAAGGTCGCATGCGATGGGGATCATCAACAGCACCAGATGGTAGAGCCAGATCATTACCCCCATGTCGTCGTCGTCGACGGCGAGGGGCAGGACGGCTGAGCCGACGTACCACGCCGCGAGGGCGACGAACTCGATGAAGGCGTTGTCTTTTCTCGGATTAAGGTATAAGTCGACGATTATCAACAGGGCAACCGTGAAAGGTGTCAACGAAAGCCACGGAATCCGCCCTCTCAGCTTTTCTCGTTTTCTCTTAGGCAGTAATGCGTCGTAGAAGAAGGCTATCAGCATCAGCGCGGCGACCATGGCGAAGCCCTTCATGGTCTTTATGAACAGCGAGAAGTATCCGACGACGGGAAGCCTGTTGATGACGCGCCCGAGGACGAGCCGCTCCGACACGGGGACCCCGTCGGGGAACATGTTGTTGTCGCCCTTGGTGGTGTAGACCCATCCATCGTCGCTCTCGTGTCTATCGATGGCCCTGTGCACGATGTACTCGTCCTCGAACCCGGGTCTGATGAACACGAGGATGTCTCCGTCAGGCATGGGGGCTGCAACCACGTCGTCGAAGTCGTCGACGGCCTCGATGAATATGAAGTCGCCTACTCCCAGGGTTGGTATCATGCTCTGAGATATGACGACCATCATCGGGTTCTCGGTGCCTAGTGTGTTCCTGAGCAGGAACATCCCGCCGTAGAAGAAGGCTATGAGAACGATGAAGGTCGCGCCGTAGCGGAGTATATCCTTAGTTCCGTCATCCATATTCTAGTGATCACTGTCAGGCATCTGTCTTATTCTGGGGTCTATCCAGGCGGTCAACCGCAGGCAGTACACAGGGTCCTGTGTTCCTCCCCTGAAGCACTTCTCCACCTCGCTGCATATGAGGCAGGGGCAGCCCCTCACCGAGTCGAGGGTGACAGGCTCATTTTTACTGTACAACTTGTAGGTCCAGCGGCCTTCGTTGAGGACCTTCTCACGGACTACCCTGCCCTTCTCCTCGAACTTCTTCGCCAGCCGTGAGCCTTCTCGGCTGCTCACGTCTAGGAGCTTCCACAGCTCGCTCTGTAGCAGGCCTTCCTCTCCCGCGTCGTATATTAGTCTAAGGGCCCTCTGCTCCACGCGGCTGTTCCTGGGTGGCACCGTCTACCACCGTTACTCGTAGTAGATGAGGTCGAAGTCCTCCAGTATCCCGTGGAGCTTCACAACCGCCTCTCGGACCATGTCCTCGTGCTTCGCCCCTGTGCAGACCAGCTTCCCTGAGGCGAACAACAGCATGACCACCTTGGGTTCGCCCATCCTGTAGATTAGGCCGGGGAACTGCTCGGGCTCGTACATCACGTTGTCCATGATGTCGGCGGCGGTCTCCAGGTCGATCTTGCCGTGGAGGTTGGCGCTGGCGACGATGTTCTGGATGACGATCTTGGGCTTCCCCAGGATGATTATCCCGTTGTTCTTGAGCTCCCTCACAACCTTCTTCACGGCGCTGCGGGCCATCTTCTCCGACTTGGCGCCCGTGCACACCATCTTGCCTGAGCCGAAGATGAGGGTGGCCGTCTTGGGCCTCTTGAGCCTGAAGACGAGGCCCGGGAACTGTTTGGGTCTGTACTCGACGTTCCTGAAAACCTTCATTATGGCCAGGAGGTCGATCTTCTGGTCTAGGCTGGCGGAGGCTACCACGTTCTCTATGCTTATGGCGAGGTCCTTCTGCTCCACGTCGAGTTCGGATTCTAGCTCTTCTAACTTTCTCTCTACATCCATTATCTTTCACACCTTACAAAGCTGCCAGC
>CAZQOX010000323.1:0-1824 GCA_964594895.1 uncultured Candidatus Bathyarchaeia archaeon | reverse complement strand
GTGTTAACCTTGTAGCTCTGCATTACGAGCCTATCGAACCCTGGGCCCCACGCCAGCACAGGGACATCGATGCCTATGAGGGGCTTCACCACCTCGGGCCTGAACATGCCGGCGCCGAAGAGCTCCATCCACTCGCCGCGTTCCTCTGTCCAGACCTCGGCCTCCATGCTCATCTCTGTGTAGGGGAAGTAGCCGGGCCGGAACCTGAACCTCTCAACTCCTAGCCCCTCCATGTAGGCCTTGAGGTAGCCCTTCATGTCGCGGAAAGTCACACCCTCCCCGACTACGATGCCGTCCGTCTGGTAGAACTCGGCGAGGTGGTTCCAGTCGATGGTCTCGTTCCTGAACACCCTGCCGCAGCTGAAGAACTTGGCCGGAAGGTCGTCCGGCGTGAGCCTCGCTATCTGTTTGACGCTCAGGCTCGTGGTGTGGGTCCTGAGGCAGTTGCGGGCGGCGATCTCAGGGTCCCACCTGTACTGCCACCCGAGGCTGCCGGTTGTCCACCCGTTCTCGTGGGTCTCCTTCACCTGCTCCACCCTCTTTGGGTCGGGCAGGTGGCCGCTGTGCGGCGTCTTCATGTAGAACGTGTCCGCCATGTCCCTGGCGGGGTGGTCCTGGGGCTGGTAGAGGGCGTCGAAGTTCCAGAAGCTGAGCTCAAGGTACTCGCCCTTCATCTCCTTGAAGCCCAGCTCCACCCAGAACCGCCTGATGTAGTCGATGACCTGGCTTAAGAAGTGGCGTTTCCCGGGGCTGAGGCTCGGCGCGGGGAGCGTCACGTCGTACCTCTGGAACGAGGCGCCTCGCCACGTCCCGTTGACAAGCATCTCAGGAGTCAGCTGAGTGATCACGTTCACAGACTCCGCGGTCTCCAGCTCAGGCAGAACCCGTCTACCGAAGTCCGTTATGGCGACGGAACGCTCCGTCTCCTCGTGCTTCGTAACCAGCCTCCGTTTCGCCAACTGCTCCAGTAGAGTTATCTCGTCTTCGGTGAACGCCTCTCCGCTCTGGGGCGTGGGCTTGTCCAGGGCTCTCAGGAGCCGCTCCTCAGGGTAGTCGTCGACTTTCTTTCCCTCCTCGGTTAGCTCCATGACGCCCCTCCGGATGTCTGTCCACCCGTTGCGCCGCATCCACGCCAGGGCTATGTTCAGGTTCTCGAATGTCTGCTTGAGCTTCGCTATCTCCTGTGGTCCTTGTACCAGCAGCTTCCTGAGGTTCTGCTCGGGTAAGCCGTCCTCAGCGTAGACGCCTCCCTCGTCTGTGAGACTAAAGAACTGTGAGACCTCCTCCTTAAACGAGACTACGCCTTTCGTCGCGGCCCAGTCGGACGCCTTCTCCACGGCGTCCCTCGCCAGCCCCGTGAGCCGGCTCAGTTCCTCTGTCGTCGCGGTGCCACCGACGCCCAGCGCCTGGAGCACCTTCCTCTCGTTCTCATGTAGCCGCTCGGCTACCTCCCTAGGGTTCATAGGTCTCACTAACCTAACATAAGGGGCATGGCGACGGTTTAAAAGTTCATATAGACAGACGCCGTTGCCTACGAAAATCCATGGTTTACGACTCAGTGGAAGAAGTCCGTGAGCTTCCTCTGAGTCAGCGTGTGCCGCAGGAGGGGCCCCGACTCCATCCACTTCTCCAAGGGGATGCTGAGCCTCCCCATGACGTTGTTTATCGCTGCCTGGAAGGCGTCGAACACCCGTGGCGGCTGCCTCATGGCGTTCCTGCAGTTCTCACGGACCTGCCATACACCGACAGGCAGTATGTAGTCGGGGTAAGCCTCCCTGAAGATGAACACCTTCGCCTGCCGCCTCTCCCTCTCAAGGTGCTCCA
>CAZQOX010000322.1:0-1833 GCA_964594895.1 uncultured Candidatus Bathyarchaeia archaeon | reverse complement strand
TGTCGGGGTTTATGTGCCAGTGCATGCCCCGCCTGATGGCCATTATGTCGACGCCCACCTCGGCGGCGAGATCGAGATCATCCACCGTCTTGCCTGCGAGGATGGAGTCCTCGGAGAGAACAACTCTCGCCAAGTGCTCCTCGGCTCTCTGGAACACCTCACGCACCACGGGGTGAACACCTATGCCGTGGATGACGAGGCTCGCTATGTCCGCGGCGGCGTCGCTGATGGCGTTGGTGAGGCTCCCCACCTTGGCGACGCCCGCCAGGGTCTCGGCGTCGTACCTGTCCCTGGCCGCGAGCATGAGGTTCATGTTCAGCAGGTAGACCAGGTCGTCTACCTTGGCCTCCAACTCCATGACCTCCTCGGCCAGCTCCCTGTTGTTGAAAAGGGCCGCCGAGTAGGCGAGGTCGATCATGAGTTCGGAGATGTCCTTCATCTGAATGAGGGTCTCACGTACCGGAGCGGGCTTATACTCTGTCTTCTTTACCTTGATCATAAAAGCGGCTCAACCTGATCACTGGCGGCATCTAGCGACGGCACCCAACGAATCAATAATGCAATGCGAGGACCGTTCTTAACCTTTCTGGTTTCAGAACAGGGGGCCTCCCTTTAGAGTGGTAATGGAGCATATGGGCAGGGATCATTCATCTGGGTAGTGGATCTTGTAGACCATGACGTACCCGTTCGGAGAAGCATACGCCCTCTCGAAGTACTGCCCGTCAGCCATCCTGTACATCAGGTGCGCGATGGTTGAGTCGATGTACTTTTCTGTGGGCTGACCCGAGGTCGTGTTAAGGTACTCGTTAAGGTCGAGCCTACCGATCTGGGCCATCCAGGTCCACTTGACGTCGTCGCCGACCCTGAGAGTCTGGTAGAAGTTGTTCGGGTTGAACGCGTAGAAGACCACGATGTAGTCGGCGCCGTACCTCTCAAGCAGCTTTATGGACTCGTTCTGGGGCAGCATCATTATGTTGCCTATCATCGCGAGCTGTCTCTCCGTCTGGGTGGCTCCGTCGGCCATGGTGGTCTTGCCTGCCATGGCCTCGATCCAGTACCCGTAGTCCCACCAGCTGCACACCACCTCGTCGTCGCCCACGTTCTCCTTCATCCACTTCAGGGCCTCGGGCCAGTCCTTGGGGTACTCGCCGTTGATCAGGTAAGGTATCCCGCTGTCCGCGAGGCTCGTGGGGGCGTCGGCCGCGCCTACCGCACTCCATATGCTGGGCATGAACCCGACGACGATGAACAGTATGAACAACACGCCGAAGTACTTGTTGACCCCGAAGACGGCTCTACGCCTCTTTTTCCTCTTGCTGATTCCCTCCGGCTCAGCGGTCACGGCGAAGAACGGCCTCGACACCTCAACCAGGCCGTATGCGCCCATGACGCAGGCGGGGGCCGCGAGGATCTGGCTTAGACGCACCATCACCCCCGCGAAGTAGAGGGAAGTCAGGAAGAAGAGGGAGCCGTAGATGTTCTTCTCGTTCTGGTTCTTCATGGAGAAGAAGGTTCCGGCGGCGGCGAGGACGAGCACTGGGCCGAAGCTGTTGAAGAGGCTGGCCCACGCCACCACCTTGTTCTCTGCGACCGAGTTGTAGAGGGCGTTCTCTATGGAGGTGAAGGGGTTCAGCACCCTGAGGAACTTGTAGCCCATGGGTATCCTGATGCCGATGGCCGGGAGGAGGTACATGGCTAAAATACCGACTATGATGGAGGCCCCCACAAGGTTAGCGAGGAGCTTGACGTCTACCCTGTCCTTGACGAGCTCGTACCCCATCATCACGGGCACGAGGCCGAAGGCGGCGAGGTTGTCTATGGTGAGAAGCGAGT
>CAZQOX010000321.1:0-1842 GCA_964594895.1 uncultured Candidatus Bathyarchaeia archaeon | reverse complement strand
ACTAGTTGTTTTCACGGAGGAGGAAGAAGCGTTGAACGCCGTGGACAGGTTCCTGGCCCCACTCAGGGCTGGAGGCTGAGCCTCAACAGCTCCAATCGGGGCAGTCTGATGTTAAATACTCATCCAGCCGTGGAGAAGATGTGAAAACGGAGTCCAAGGCTAGACAGCTCTTCACCGAGATATACGGCGGGGAGCCGGCGGTCTACAGTGCGCCGGGCCGCGTGAACCTCATCGGCGAGCACACGGACTACAACGAAGGCTACGTGCTGCCCACACCCATCGACAGACACGTATACGTGGCCGCCCATCCGAGGACGGACGACAGGTTCCGTGTGTACGCCGCCGACTTCCGGCAGCGAAAGGAGTTCACCGTCGACAGCACGAAGCCCGACCCGGATCGCCCCTGGAGCAACTACGTTCAGGGCGTGGTGCAGGCGCTGCGCGAGGAAGGCCACAGCCTGAAGGGGGCGGACATGGCCGTCACGGGGGACGTGCCCCTGGGGGCGGGGCTCAGCAGCTCCGCCGCGCTGCTCATAGCCACCCTGCGCGCCCTCCAGGGCTTGAACGGGCTGGAAATTGACCCGGTGGAGGCCGCCTACCTCGGGAGACGCGCCGAGAACGAGTTCGTCGGCGTCCAGTGCGGCGTCATGGACCACTTCGTCGCCTGCCTGGGGGAGCACGGGCGGGCGCTCTTCATCGACTGCAGGACCAACGAGCATAGGCTCATCGACATGCAGCCCACGCACCGCGTCGTCATAGTGAACACCATGGTGCAGAGGAGCCTCGCGGGCTCGGCGTACAACGAGCGGCGGGCGGAGTGCATGGAGGCCGTCAGCATCATCTCGAAGCATGACCCCGAGGTGAAGGCCCTCAGGGACGTATCCCCCGAGACGCTCGTGGAGCGGTGGGACACGCTCCCAGCCGTCATCCAGCAGAGGGCCAGGCACGTCGTCACCGAGAACCAGCGGGTCCTCGACGCCGTGGGGCTCCTGGAGGCGGGCGACGCCGAGGGGTTCGGGGGCCTGATGTACGACAGCCACGAGAGCCTGCGCTACGACTACGAGGTGAGCTGCGAGGAGCTGGACGCCCTCGTCGACGCCACCATGGACATGGACGAGGTGGTGGGCGCCAGGATGACGGGGGCCGGCTTCGGCGGTTGCACCGTGAACCTCGTCGAGGCGGGCTACGTGGGCGAGTTCACCGAGAAGATAAAGGAGAGGTACCGTCGAGCCACAGAAAAGCAGGCCGAGGTGTACCTAGCCTGACCGGGGCCTCTGCACGATCTCGACTGTGTAGCCCTCAGGGTCCTCGCAGGTGAAGACGCGGCCCTCGACCTCCCTTAGCTCTACCTCGGTGGTGTGCATCTTGACGCCGGCGTCTTTGAGCCTGCGGTAGACTCCCTGAGTCCGTACCCTCCTTGGGTTACCCAGTAGGGGATTCCGGGGTGCGTCTCCTCGAACGCGGTCTCGCCGTCGAGGTCGAACGTGAGCAATACAGGGAAAGGCTTCATGGGGGATGATGGGCTGCCCCCGTTTTTAGGGGTTACCCGCCCTGTTTCGCTGCTGCGCGTCTCGCCATGTACTCGGCGTCAGCCTTCCTGCGGCTCAGCGGCATGGCGACGACGTACTGGAGCTTCAGGTCCAGGATGTTGGGGCTGTCCGCGGCCAGGAACGAGACGGCCGTATCGGCTCCCCTGTGGCTGCCCGCGACGCTGACCACGTGCTCGCCGGGCTGCACCAGGCCCGCGTCGCAGGCCTTGGCGACTATCTCTGCGTTCACCTTGACCTTCATCGCTGTGAGGCTCTGGGTTATGATGCTCATGGGGCTGTGCCCCAGCCGCTG
>CAZQOX010000320.1:0-1852 GCA_964594895.1 uncultured Candidatus Bathyarchaeia archaeon | reverse complement strand
CCCGGTCTTCAGCCGGGCGCTCTCCCAGGCTGAGCTACGGCGGCACGCACAAATACACCAAGCGGAGAAAATAAAAGCCTTACTCAGAATCGATGAAGCCCCTGACCGTATAGTAGACGCCCTCGGCCACCAGTATGGGTATGTACGCCAGGAGGTACAGCGCCGTGAACACGTCGTCCTTAAGCGTGGAGGGGTGCAGCTCCCGGAGGAGCTCACGGGGCACCCTCGTGGCGCCTGTGAGCCGCGCCATGTAGTCCAGCTTCACGTTCAGAGCCAGCCGCATGAGCAAGCCGGGGTGCTCCCTGAAGATGCGTGCGTGCTCCCGCTCGTGGCGGAGGATGGCGTCGTGGAGCTCCCCGTGCCTCTTCAAGCCCTCGTGGAGTATGATGGTGTCCGTCAGGTGGTTGTACTCGCCAAGCGCCTTGGGGCAGGGATGGTAGTGGATCCTCGGCATCCTGACCACCCGGAACACATCAACTTAGCTGCACAGTTTTATCACGGTATCGGTCGACGCGTGAAAACCCTATATCATTGGAAGCCGAGAAATAACCATGTTTAGACAGGTTTTCGAGAAGCTCAAGGCCGAGGTCTCGGGCGAGATAGCGTTCAACTACGTCGCCGAGATCAGCCGCCACCACAGGATACAGGCTAGCCCCGGCCTCAGGGACGCCGCCAGGTTCGCGGTGGAGACGTGGAAGGCGGCCGGCGTCGACGCCGACATCCACAGCTACCCCGCCGACGGCGAGGGGCTGGCGTGGAGCAGCCTCATGTTCAAGGAGTGGGACTGCTTCGACGCCGAGCTCAGGCTCGTCGAGCCCGCGGAGAAGACCCGGTTCCTCGCACGGTGGAGCGAGGCTAAGCTCAGCCTCATACAGCGCAGCCACCCCACGCCCCCCGGAGGCGTCGAGGCCGAGGTCGTCTACGTGGGCAAGGGGGAGGAGCAGAATGACTACAAGGGGCTTGACGTAGCGGGCAGGATGGTGCTCACGGACGGAGACGTCGCCAGGGTCCACAGGCTCGCCGTGGAGGAGCGCGGCGCGCTGGGCCTCATCTACTACGGGACCTGGGTCAGGGAGCCGGACCTCCCGGAGGGGGAGCTGGACGACGCCCTAAAGTACACCAGCTTCTGGTGGGCGGGAGACGAGAAACCCGCCTATGGCTTCGTCCTCACCCCTAGGAAAGGGAGGTGGCTCCGGGACCTGGTGAGGGAGAGCAAGACGCCTGTGAAGGTCCGCGCCAGGGTGGTGAGCAGCCTCTACGATGGGAAGCTGGACGACGCCGTCGCCACCATCCCGGGGGAGTCCGACGAGCAGGTGGTGGTGGTAGCCCACATCTGCCACCCCCAGCCCAGCTGCAACGACAACGCGTCGGGAAGTGGCTCCGCCATGGAGGCGGCTCGGGCGCTTTCCAAGCTGATCGCGGATGGTAGCCTCGCCATGCCTAGGAGATCAATAAAGTTCACGCTGGTGCCGGAGATGAGCGGCAGCTACGCGTACCTGGCGGCGAACGAGGCCGAGATACCCGGGATGGTGGCCGCGGTGAACTTGGACATGGTGGGCGAGAGGCAGTGCGTCACCGGCGGCAGCTTCATCGTGGAGCGGACCCCAGAGTCGCTGCCCAGCCACGTGAACAGCGTCATGGCCGCGGTGTTCAAGGAGGTCACCGGCGAGGCCAAGAACCTGGGCGGTTCCAGCAGCTACGCGTTGTTCAGGCACACCGAGACGCCTTTCAGCGGCGGCAGCGACCACTACATATACAGCGACCCCTCGGTTGGCGTCGGCTGCCCCATGCTAATCCAGTGGCCCGACAAGTACTGGCACACGAGCTACGACACCATGGACAAGGTGGACCC
>CAZQOX010000319.1:0-1858 GCA_964594895.1 uncultured Candidatus Bathyarchaeia archaeon | reverse complement strand
CACTGCCCGGAGTGCGGCTCCGCGATGAGGTGCGGCTACCTCGTCGAGACCAACGCGCCTCTTGCTCTGCTCACCCTCGGGGAGGGGATCTACTGGACGCCGGGCGAGGCCGGGCTTCTCGGGGACAGAGTCGCCCTGAAGGCGTACGCCTGCCCCGGCTGCGGCTACATAGGCCTCTACGCGCGCAGGATGGAGAAGCAGAGGGCGCTCATCGAGAAGGCGTCCTACACATGCCAGTGAGTGACGCCTTCAGCTGAGGCTGGTAAACGACCACTCGACCCTTCCTCGTTGTGACCCGGAAGTCAGGGTCCGCAGCATCCAACGGTGCCACGTCCATGGGCAGCCTCATCCACCTGTCGTGTGACCGCCTCCCCTGAACGTGGAACCGCACCGCGTCGCCGCCTGTGCTCCAAGGACCTGGATCGGTTTAAAAGCACGAAGATCATCCCCCATTCGATGCATGAGCCGAGGACCAGCAAACCCGAGTATGGCCCCTATATACTCGAGGCCCTGGAGCGTAGAGGGAAGGCATCGGTGGACGAGGTGCTGGAGGAGACGTTTCGCCTCATGAAGCATCGGCTTCACCCCGCCGACTTGGAGACGCTGCCCGGCGGCGTCCCCAGGTGGAGACGGCAGGCAGAGAACATGCTCGACGGGCTCCTGGATGAGGGTTACGTCGCCGAGAGCCATGGACGCCTAACGTTGACTCGCCAGGGCCTCGACTATCTTTCCGGCTCCTAGAGGCTCTGTTCCTTCGCCCTCTGCACCCACGCCTCGACGTCGCCGGCCCTGGGCAGCCTCTTCACCAAATCCTCTCTCTCGTTCGCCTCGCGGAGCCTGTCCAGCAACGCGGTGGGTTCCTCGCCAGCCAGCGCGGCGACGCTCCTGACCCCGGCCGCCCTCAGCAGCGCCCTGTATTTCTCCCCCACACCGCTGAGGGACTCGAGGTCCTCCGTCTGCGTCTCAGGCTTCTCTGGCTGCGGCGCCTGAGGCCTCGTCTCAGCCTGCTCAGGTTCAGGCTCCTCCGGCTGCTCCGCCTCGTGGGCCTCGGCCTGCTCTTCGGCGGCGAGCTGGGTCTCGTATTCCTTTACCTTGACGACGGTGGGCTCCATCCCTGGTTTCTCCGGGGTCGCCTCCACCGCCGCCTTCTCCTTGTACATGTAGTACAGAAGCAGCGCGAGTAGAACGACGAATCCTGCAACAATTATTATCGGGTTCATGGCGTCCAAGATATGTAGGCCCACCCGTATAAACCTGAGGAAACCCGGGTGTGTCTCACGCGTCTACCCTTGATATCTTTTTAAGTGGGTGGTCTAACTAGGTGCGGGACAGCGTGTCCCGTGAACGAGCATGGAGCGTAATGGTCAATGGGGCAACCTCGGCCATACTGGGGCGACTGAGCCAATTCTTTGAGACGGTCCCAGGTCAGACCCTCCTAGCCCTGAGCTTCAACCTCGTGAGCCTCTTCGCTGGCGGCCTCATGGCGGTCTACACCCCACAGTTCTCGGCTAGCCCCTGGATCCTCGCCCTGTTCCCCCCGATCCTCACGGTCCGAGGCGGCATCGGCGGCATCTTCAGCGGCAACCTCGCCACCATGCTCCACCTCGGCCTCGTGAAGCCGCGGCTCAGGGACAACACCCCCAACTACTATGGGCTCGTGAAGAGCGTCATGACCATCACCGTCTTCGACGCACTGATCCTGGGCTCCGTGAGCTTCATATTAAACCTGGCCTCGGGGACCGCGACGCCGGCGATGTGGCTCATCTTCCTCTCCGTCCCCACGGTGGCCTGCACGCTGGCTGTGAGCTTCAGCATCCCCATCGCCAGCTACTTAGCCATAGAGACCTACAGGAGGGGC
>CAZQOX010000318.1:0-1864 GCA_964594895.1 uncultured Candidatus Bathyarchaeia archaeon | reverse complement strand
ACCCAGCCGGGGAACCTGTACCCCGGCCTGTAGACGGAGACGTGGCGCCTGCCCAGGAACTCCTCGTGCTTCCACCGTAGGCCCCTCTCCTCAAGCACCCGCCTGAAGGCCTCCTCCCTGCCCCCCAGGACGCCCTCCCTGATCATGAGGTGCCACCCGGAGTCGTCGGGGTCCGACGGGTTGGGTATGTTCGTGCAGCAGTCCCCGCCGAACCCCAGCGCGAACCCGGCGTCGTTGAGCGCCCCGTAGAGCCTCTTGACCTCCTCCATGTCCACGCCTACGCCGTCCACCCCGCTCCATATAACGGAGACGCAGGTGAGTAAGCGGGGGAGGAACCCGAACGTCGAAGCATGGGCCATGCACGGATCGCTCGTCGCCCCAAAATGGGCCCCGGCGCCCATCTAGCTCGCCTAAGGAAAACGTTTTACACTCAAATAACTAAAACTATGCATGTCTGACATCCGTTTCAACATCCAGCCGGTGGAGGAGAAGCCAGACAGGAAAAAGCACCCGTACAGGACCGGGAGCAAGTACGAGCCCATCATCGACGCCTTCATGGAGTCGAAGCACGACCTCGTGAGGGTCGAAGGCACGGGCATAGAGGCCAACTACCTCTCGGGGCAGCTCAAGAAGGTCATAACCGTCAAGGACATCGACTCGGTCCAGGTCTCTGTGCGGAACAAGGAAGTCTACCTAGAGAAGAAGTAGCCACCACGAACGGCTGAGCGGAAAGCATAGACATAACCCATTTATTTACGCGCATCCCCCGTCAGCCGCATACGCGCCCCCGAACCAGCAACATATATCACCCATGGCGCACGTCAATAGAGGAGAGAACCCATGACCGACGAGACGGTGAAGCTCAGCCACGGCGCCGGCGGCGCCACCGAGGAGACCCTCATCCAGCGGCTATTCCTCAAGGTATTCGAGAGGCGCCAGGCACTGGACGGCATAGCCCTCGACGCCCTCGACGACGGCGCCAGCATCAGGGTCGGCGACACCGAGATAATACTCAGCACAGACGGCCACACCGTGGACCCCCTCTTCTTCCCCGGCGGCGACCTTGGAAGGCTCGCCGTCTGCGGCGCCGTGAACGACACCGCCGTCATGGGAGCCGAGCCCGTGGCGGTCCTCGACGCCGTCATCGTGGAGGAGGGCTACCCCATGGCGAAGCTCCGCAGGATCGTCGAGTCCATGAACGAGGCCGCCAACGAGGCCGGCGTCGCCATCATCGCGGGCGACTTCAAGGTCATGCCCAGAGGCAGCCTCGACGGCATGGTCATAAGCACCACGGGCGTGGGCGTCCTCAGAGGCCCCAGGGTGCTCGACAGCCAGGCCAGGCCAGGCGACAAGGTGATAGTCACGGGCACCGTCGGCGACCACGGCATCGCCCTCATGTCGAAGCGGGAGGGCCTCGCCTTCCAGACCACTCTGACATCAGACGTCGCGCCCATACACGATGCCACCGCCGCGGCCCAGAGAGCCGGAGACGTCCACTGCATGAAGGACCCCACACGGGGCGGCCTAGCCATGGCGCTGAACGAAATCGCCGCCAAGTCACGGACGAGCATCTGGCTCGACGCCGACAGGATACCCGTCAAGCCCAGCGTCCGCGCCGCCTCCGAGATGCTGGGCCTCGACCCCTTGGAGGTCACCTGCGAGGGCAAAGCCGTCATCGTCACGAGCCCCGACACGGCCGAAGCCGCGCTCTCCGCAGTCAAGAACACCAGGTACGGCGTCGACGCGGAGATAATCGGGGAAGTGAGGGAGGAAAGGCCTGGATCCGTGCTGCTAAGAACCGTCGTCGGTGGCACGCGGGTACTGAGGAAGCCCCTCGGGGAGCCCATCCCCAGGGTCTGCTAGC
>CAZQOX010000317.1:0-1865 GCA_964594895.1 uncultured Candidatus Bathyarchaeia archaeon | reverse complement strand
GGTGTGATAGAATCAAACCCTTCCTTTTCCGATGTGATTGCAGGAGAACCGCATGCATCGGGGTTCCCTGCAGGTGAGAGTGTACTTTGATGCAAGCGTCTTTTCGACGCTCGCTTACATTGGCGGTGTCTCTAGATAAAAAGGTTCCCGAACCGGGTTAGAATTATCTGCGTATGCCGAGGCTGATGTCAGAGGCATAGGGTTGGGTGTAAAGGTCCCGGTCAACGGGTTCAGCCTGACTGGGCGCTACACGAACTAGAAGACGCTGCTGGATAAACGTTCAAAGGATCTAAGGAGGGGGCGCGCCGGCGCGTTGAGCATCGTACCCACAAGCACGGGGGCATCCGAGGCCATAGAGGAGGTCATGCCCATGCTGAAGGGACGACTCGACGGCATAGCGTTCAGGGTGCCAATACTCGACGTGTCCCTAATGGACCTGGTTCTTGAGAAGCTGGCCACCTTTAACGAGATCAACGCCTCGTTCAATGTCTTCTCGGAGGGAGCCATGAAGGGGAAAATGAGCTACTCTGAGGATCCGCTCGTATCGGTCGACTATGTACACAGTCCATACTCCTCGGTGGTGGACGCCTTGAAGATAAGGGTCAACGGCCGCGTGGCCAAGGAGCTCGCGTGGTACGACAACGAGTGGGGATGCTGCTGCAGGCCGGTGGACGTCGCCGAGGTGATGCTGTAGCTATCTGGTTATGGTTAGCCGCCGCACCTTCTCAAGGTTCTCGGGCTTCTTCTCGAAGTACTCCGCCACGGGCTCCAGGAGCTTGATCATGGCGTCTGAGACCCCGTTCTTGAGGTCAAGCGGGTGCAGGTCGCCCTCGGCGTAGGTCTGGGCCAGCTCCTCGAAGCCGTTGAACACCACGTCTCCGCCGTACTTCCTGGGCCGCTTCACCTCCAGCGCTCCCAGGTTGGGGAACACTACCATCCGCGCGTGCGCCAGCACCGGGTTGTCCTCGACGACCTTCTCGGGGCAGTAGGCCGCCCGGTACTTCTCCTTGACCTCCTCCGGGGTGTCGTTGATCCATATGGCGCCCTTGGAGACGCTCTTGCTCATCTTGTGCTTTATGCTCCTGTCGATGCCCTCGTCCTCGTCGAAGCTGCCGTTCACGTCCATGACTTGGAGGCCCGGGAGCAGCGGGTTGTGCAGACAAACGGGGACCTTGAAGCCCAGCCTGGGCGCGACCTCCCTGGCCAGCATGTGGACCTTCCTCTGGTCCATCCCTGAGCACGCCGCGTCCAGGTCCATCTGGAAGATGTCGCTGGTCTGCATCGCAGGGTACAGTGCATACGCCGTCTCCACGTCCGTCGTGTCGGCGCTTCTCCCCATTATTGGCATGGCTCGGAGGGTCCGCCTGAGGCTCGTGGACTTCATGACGCGGACCACCTTCTCCCAGTAGTCCTTGGTGTCCACCACGTCGGACGCCCAGAGGTACTCGACCCTGCCCTCGGGGAGACCCAGCGCCGTGAAGCAGTCCTTGAAGTACTCGGCCGTGGTGGCCAGGTTCTCCATGACGCCGCCCATCTTGTTGTTGATCCATCCGTGCCACTCGGCGAGGTAGATTATGAAGTGGAACCCCGCGTCGACGTAGTCGCTCATCTTCTTTCCCACGATGAGGCCGGTTCCGGCGTGCATTATGCCGCTGGGCTCGAAGCCGACGTAGCCCCGCGGGTGTTCGTTCGTCTCCAGGAGGCCGCGGAGCTCATCCGGAGTGATGATCTCCTGCAGGTTACGTGACACGAGTTCTAGGCGGGATTCTGTGTCCAATCTGGTTCGCCAACAACTGCATACGTGCCGGGCTTTTATTAAGGGTATAGGGTAGCCTCAGCTGCCCCTCCCCGCCTCCCCGGCCAGC
>CAZQOX010000316.1:0-1877 GCA_964594895.1 uncultured Candidatus Bathyarchaeia archaeon | reverse complement strand
CGAAGCACTTCGAGCCCCTGGATGCCCCGCTTATCGGCGTCTACGGTAACAACTGCGCGGAGCGTGACACGTTGAGGAGGGTCTACGCCGAGGCGGGCGCGGAGATCAGGGGGTTCTTCGCCGAGGTCGAAGCAGGCGGCCTGCGTGTGGCGCTGCTCCACGGCCACAGGGGGGAGGACGTCGACAGGGCGTACGGCGGCGGCTACGACGTCATGGTGACGGGGCACACCCACCGGGCGTCGATAGGCGGGGAGGGTGGCGTGCTGGTGGTGAACCCGGGCGAGGCCTGCGGCTACGTGTCAGGCAGATGCACCGTGGCCTTCCTGGACACCTTGAGGAGGGCTGCGTGGCTCCGCGAGCTCTAGGCTTCTCCGCAGAACTCCTTCACGGCGTACAGGTGGACCAGGGCGGTTTCGTAGACGGACTCCAGGTCGACCCGCTCCTCCTTGGCGTGGGCGCCGTACCCGGTGGGCCCGTGGGCGACGGCGGGTATGCCCTTGCCGTGGATTATCTGGGTGTCCATCCAGCCTGTGCCGCCGACGTACCGCGGGGTCTTGCCTAGCAGCTTCTCGGAGCCTTCTCTGAGTACGCGGCATATCTCCTCGTCGGGGTCTAACTCCATGGGGCCCCTGTAGAAGGCTATGGTGTAGTCGGCGTCGAGCTTGGGGTCGCCCTCCCTCAGCGATTCCATCAGGTTGGTCATCTCGTCGTCGACGTCGTCTCTGTCCTCGCCGGGGATGAGCCTTCTCTCTACCTGGAGCCTGCAGCAGGCGGGGTAGGTGCTGAGCTCGCTGCCTCCCTCTATGATGCTGGCGTGGACCGAGCCTGGGCCGACGAGGGGGTGCTCCGTCTCACCTAGTTGCCGGCCCAGCGCCTCTAGGCCGATGAGGACGTGGCCCATCTTGGCGATGGCGTCGACGCCGACGCGGTGGAGGCTGCCGTGGGCCGCGACTCCGTGGGTCTCGACGTCTATCCACGCGAAGCCCTTGTGGGCCACCTGTATGTCGCCTGCGGTGGGCTCGCCTACTATGGCTGCGTCGGCCGTGGTGTCCTTCATGAGGCGCTCCGTGCCGATGCTGGCGTACTCCTCGTCGCAGACGGCGGCCAGTATCACGTCTCCCTTGAGGCTGGCGTCGCCGTCGACGACGGCCTTCACGGCGGCCATGCTGGCGGCGAGGCCGCCCTTCATGTCGAAGCTTCCCCTGCCGTAGAGTCTGCCGTCCTTGGTGACGGGGTTGAAGGGGTCGATGGTCATGTAGTCGACGCCGACGGTGTCGATGTGGCCGTTGAGGAGCAGGGTCTTGCCGCCGCCGGTGCCTCTGAGGACGCCGACGACGTTGGGGCGGCCCGGCTCCACGTCGTACCGCTTGGTCTCTAAGCCGAGGGCCTTCATCCAGTCCTGGAGGTAGTCGGCGATCTCCGTCTCCCCGGCGGCGTCTTTGACGAGGCTGGGGTTGACGGAGTCGATGCTTACCATGTCTTTGAGGGTTTGTGTGAGCGCCTCTCTGTCTATGTTGGGTTTATTCATCTGTATCGGTTTAGTTGTGGGTTCGACGGATTTAAGGTGTTGAGGGGGTTTGTGTCAGGTTGCTTGGTATAAGGGGAAAAAATTCTGGGCTGGAGATGTTCCTGGTTACAGGGAATAAGCGTTTTTTGGGGGTTGCTTGTTACAGGTTACATGGAATAAGCGTTTTTGGGGTGCGTTTTTGTGTTCGGTGGACGACACTTTTGTACATATTTTGATCCGAACGGGGTGTTTCTGGGGCTCCTTTCGGTGGAAGGGCCGTCGTTTCGGTTTTTCTTGTTGAACCCCCCACCCCCAAACGGGGGCCTCTTCATTGTTTAATGTGGTTCGGGGTTTTAGAAGGAGGGACACC
>CAZQOX010000315.1:0-1881 GCA_964594895.1 uncultured Candidatus Bathyarchaeia archaeon | reverse complement strand
AGATAACCCAGTACGAGGTGCCCCTCGCCGAGGGCGGCTACCTGACGGTGAACGGCAGAAGGATAGGGATAAGGCGGGTGCACCTGGAGGAGGACCCCGCAAGGCTGGTGCACGTCGGCGGAGACATCACCTCCTCCCGGTACAACCTCATCGACTACAACAGGAGCGGCGTGCCGCTCGCCGAGATCGTGACGGAGCCCGACATCGGGGACACCAGGGAGGCCAGGCTGTTCTTGGAGAAGCTCGGCGTCATGCTCGACCACCTCGGGGTCTACGACCCCCACGCCGAGGGCTCTCTCAGGGTGGACGCCAACGTGAGCGTCGAAGGCGGCAGCCGCGTCGAGGTGAAGAACATCACGGGGTATAGGAACGTTGAGAAGGCGCTCAGCTTCGAGGCGGTCCGGCAGCGAAGCATGGCGCGAATGGGCGTCGACGTGAGCAGGGAGACCAGGCACTTCGACGCCGAGACCGGCGGCACCGTGAGCCTCCGGAGGAAGGAACAGGAAGAGGACTACGGCTACATAATAGAGCCAGACCTCGTGAAGATCAACCTCAGGCCAGAGTGGGTGGAGGAGATCGTGGCCACCATGCCCGAGCTCCCCGACCAGAGAACCCGGCGGCTCGTTGAGCAGTACGGCATAAGCGGGTTCCAGGCGGAGGTCATAGTCAACGCGGGGCTGGACATGAGCCTGTTCTACGAGGAGTGCTGCCGCCTACACGGGGACGCCGGGGCTGTGGCTAACTGGCTGGTCACGTACCTCCTGAAGAGCCTAAACTACATGGGGCTGACCCTCAAGGAGAGCGGCGTCAAGCCGAGTGCCTTCGTAGAGCTCCTGACGCTCATCGACGAGGGCGTCATCTCGGAGCGCACAGCCAAGGAGCTCATCAAGGACTACGCGGCATCGGGGGAGTCGCCCAGACGGATCGTCGAGGAGAAGGGGCTGGCACTCATGGGTGTGGAGGAGCTGAGGTCTGTGGTCGCTGAGGTTGTGTCGATGAACCCTGATGCGGTGGAGGACTACCTCGGCGGCACAGGTAAGGCGTCTGAGTTCCTCGTCGGCCAGGTGCTTCGCCGCGTGAGGGCCCGGGCCGACCCGAACGTTGTTAGAAAGATTATAGTAGAGATGTTGGAGTCCATTGGAGATAATGCCTCGGTAGCTCAGTAGGTAGAGCGCCTGCCTGTTAAGCAGGTGGCCGGAAGTTCGAGTCTTCCCCGGGGCGCCAATAATCTTCCCCAGGTAGAGGAAGGTTTAGTCAAGTGCTGCCTAGTGTTAGGATCTGAGCGAGAATACTAAGAGGAATAATTCTGAGGATCATATATGGTCTCCACTTGAAACCAATGTTTATGATCACTTGAGGTAGAGGCGTTCGATTCCCTAGTGCGTTTCTTAGATTTTCGTTTTTATTTTCCGAAAACTTGCGCACGATCTAAAATGTATTACTGAACCGTGAAAAAGTAATATTAAAGGCATGCGTCTGTTGTAAGATAGCCATTTGAAGACAAGATACAGGAAACCCTGAAATGAGTAATAGAAACACTATCATAAACCTTGAGAACGTTTCAACCGTCTACGAAGGAGAGAGACGGGCAGCGTTAAGGGATGTCAGCCTCTCCATCCTGGAAAACGAACTGGTTTACGTCGTCGGCCCCAACGCATCGGGGAAAACAACCCTCCTGGAGACCATCAGCGGGTTGCTGGAACCGTTCATGGGCAGCATCCTCGTTTCCGGTTTAAACATGAAAAACCACGGCAGAAGGCTTAGAGCAGAGATAGGCTACGTCCCCCAAGACTTCATGGTTGACCCCGGGGAACCATATCTCGCTCTCGACGTGGTGATGATGGGACGCTACGGCAAGATAGGTGTCTTGAATAAACCAGG
>CAZQOX010000314.1:0-1886 GCA_964594895.1 uncultured Candidatus Bathyarchaeia archaeon | reverse complement strand
TCATCTTGTTGAGGCCGTGAAGGAGGTCTATGATCTCCATGCCCGTGTTCAGGTCGAGGTTACCCGTCGGCTCGTCGGCCAAGATTATGGCGGGGTCGTTGGCCAGAGCCCTCGCTATGGCGACGCGCTGCTGCTGGCCCGCGGAGAGCTCCGTGGGGCGGTGGTGCAGCCTCTCACTCAGCCCCACCTGGTCCAGCAGCTTCTCAGCCTTCTTCAGGCCCTCGTCGTGGGGTGTGCCCGCGAACACGGTGGGCAGGGCGACGTTCTCCAGCGCCGTCAGCACCTGTATCAGGTTGAAGCTCTGGAAGATGTAACCGATCTTCCTGCACCTGAGCCAGGCGAGCTCGTAGGCGTCTAGCTGGCTTATGTCCACGCCGTCGATGAATACGCTGCCTTCTGTGGGCTTGTCGAGGCCCCCAACGAGGTTGAAGAGCGTGGTCTTGCCGCTGCCGCTTGGTCCGACGACGGACACGTACTCGCCTCGCTGAATCTCCAGTTCGACGCCGTCGAGGGCCTTCACGGTCTCGGCACCCATCTTGTAGTACCTCTTCAGGTCACGTAGCTCTATCACATAATCATAGCTCATATCTCAAAGCCTCCACCGGGTTGAGCTTGGAAGCCCTCCACGCCGGGTAGAGAGTGGCCACCATGCTGAGGGCCACGGCGAGGGAGACGGACCCCACGAATATAGTCAACAGTCTGACCTTGGGCGCGTACAGCACGATGTCGAAGCCAGCGCCGAACCCTGTTATGACTATCGCCGAAGCCAAGCCTAAGAAGAAGCCGACGAGCCCACCCACCAGACCCTGGTAGAAGCTCTCCACCAGGAACAGCAGCACGATGTGTCTGTCGAGGGCGCCGAGGCACTTCATGGTCCCTATCTCCCTGTACCTCTCATAGACGGCGATCAGCATGGCGTTCGTTATCCCCACGATGGAGACCACGAGGGCGACGGCGACGAGCCAGTACTGGTACGACTCGACGGCGACCTGCCCTCCCCCCAGCCTGGCGCTGGTGAAGTAGAGGAGATCGGAGATCACCATGGTAGTGTAGAAGCTCAGGCCCAGGGCGATGGAAGCGATGTTGATGAGGGATCGGTCGAGCCTGCGCCTGATGTATCCGCGGCCGAGTCTGATGGCGTCCATCAGCGTGAAGTGTATACGCCCAGGGGCTTCCTTGTTCATCTTCATACCCAGTGTTCACTCATAGAATAAAAACTCTGCATCTTCAATGAGTTTATTACGACGACGAGGAAACCCTAGGTGTATGGATAAGCTGGGCGGCCTCGTCGAGATAGTGAGGCCGGTGAACTCCGTGATGCTGGGGCTGGCCATAATCGTCGGCGCAGCCGTGACTGGCGGCGCCTCGATACTGGGGTCGCCCCAGACGCTTCTCCTCTCCTTCGTCACGGGGTTCTGCATGACGGGGGCGGCCATGGCGGTCAACGACTACTACGACAGGGAGATCGACGCAGTCAACGAGCCGGGGAGGCCCATACCCAGCGGCAGGGTGACGCCGGGCGAGGCGGTCACGCTGACCGCCGCCCTCAGCGTCATCGGGCTCGGGGCCAGCTACATGATCTCGTTGAACACCGCGCTGGTTGCGGCGTTCAGCTGGGTCGTCATGATTCTCTACTCTGCTTGGGGCAAACGGACGGGGTTCCCCGGGAACCTGATGGTCAGCGCCTGCATAAGCCTCCCGTTTATATTCGGAGGGTTGGTCACCGGGTCCGTGTATCCCGGCCTGTACTTCAGCCTCATGGCGTTCACAAGCAACACCGGGAGGGAGGTGACCAAGGGCATCGTAGACGTAGAGGGAGACAGGGGCGCGGGCGTCAACACCGTCGCCGTCTCGAAGGGCCCGAGGACGGCGAGCGTCGTCGCGTC
>CAZQOX010000313.1:0-1896 GCA_964594895.1 uncultured Candidatus Bathyarchaeia archaeon | reverse complement strand
CCATCCGCCTCCTGTAGTCGGCTATCAGCGCATCCATGTTCGCCTCGGCCTCCTCGTGGGTAGGAGCCTCCAGCACGAAGTCCACCTTTATGGTGTGGACTTTGCTCCTGTCCTCACCTTCCATTGGCGGCGTCGCCGCGTTCTTGATGTACACGTCGGGGTAGTCGCGCTGCATATCATGGTACAGGGGGAAGAAGTCCTTCCACACCATGGTGACATTATAGGCTCGGGCGAGGAATACGCTGGTTGCCCGCCCCTCGATCATGGGCGCGACGTGGGCGTCGAACATGCCCTTCATCTCGGCGGGCACACCGGGAAGCGTGCATATCGCCTTACCCGCCTCCTCGACGCACATGCCCACCGCGAACCCAACGGGGTTCTGCATGGGGGCGCTGTCCTCAAGTATACGCGCCATGCGTTCACCCCGCCTATCGGAAGCCTCGTCTGTGATGCCGCGGCTCCTGTAGATGGCCCTGATCTTCTCGGCCCCCTCCTCGTCTATGACCGTCCTACGTCCCAGGGCTTCCCCGATGCTGTCCACCGTGAGGTCGTCCTCGCCTGGTCCGAGGCCGCCGCTGAAGATGATGAAGTGGGCGTCCCTCTTCAGGGCTTCGTGCAGCGCCGCCGCGATGGTCTCCGGCTCGTCGCCTATCATGGTGACGCGCCTGAGTTTAGCGCCTAGCTCGGCGACGCGCTGGGCGATCCAGTGGCTGTTGGTGTCGAGTATCCTGCCGTAGAGTAGCTCGTCTCCAGTCGCGATGATCTCGACGTTGACGCTGCCCGTGGGCTTCACAATCTATGGCACGGCGTCGGACGTTTATACAGATTACCCTTATATTGCCCCGGTTATTGAAACAACCGGGTAGTCATGGACATAGAGGAATGGACCGTCGAGAAGGCTCTGGAGGTGGGGGCGGAGATGGAGCTGGAGAGCTACACCCTCTACACGGAGACCGCGGAGAAGGCCACGTACCCGGGGGCCAAGAAGCTGCTCACGGAGCTGGCGGCGGACGAGAAACGGCACCGGGAGTACTTCCTCCAGGGGCTCAAAGACCCCAAGAACGTCAAGATGCGTACGCTGAAGGAGCACATCTTTGACCTGAAGATGACGGACAGGCTGGTCAAGGTCCCTCTAGACCCCATGGCGGACTACCCACAGATACTGATCTACGCGGCTCAGCGCGAGAAGACCACCCACGACTTCTACGTCCAGATCGCACGCAGGTTCAGTGGCGTCGAGCTGGGTAAGATGTTCAACGACTTCGCCAAGGAGGAGCTACGCCACAAGTATCTCCTCGAGAAGGAGTACGACGACGTGGTCCTCGCCGAGATGTAGCTCGGCCCAGTACTATTCTATGGTGGCATGACGCAGCCTCATCGAGTCCACGTTGAGGCCCAGCCTGTTCATGAGCTCGGCGATGACAGAGTCCAAGAATATCATCGTCGTGTCCTCGAACATGGTGCCCATGGGCGCCAGGCTCTCATGCTGCCCCTTCAGCTGCCTTATGTGGTACTCGTCCTCCATGGCGATGTCATCCCGGCCGGGGATGTCGACGACTAGATCCGCCGTCTGGGCCAGCGGCGACTCCTCATGGCTGGTTACGGCGACTACCTTGGCTTTGAGGCTCTTGGCCATCTGGGCCGCTGCCAGGGGCACCGTGGTCTTGCCACTCCCGGAGATGACTATGACCACGTCGCCTTCGCCGACGTAGGGGTTGATAGTCTCCCCGAGCACGTAGACCTGGAAGCCTAGGTGCATGAGACGCATGGCGAACGCCTTGCCCACCAAGCCGCTCCTGCCGGCGCCCACGATGAGAACCTTGTTACCTCGCGTCCTCGTATCCATCAGGCTCTCAAGCAGAGTCTCAACCTCCTCTCTGTCAAGGCCGCGGAGGG
>CAZQOX010000312.1:0-1906 GCA_964594895.1 uncultured Candidatus Bathyarchaeia archaeon | reverse complement strand
CCCCGCTGCTCGTTGAGGACCTCCATGGGCACGTAGACCCCGTGGGCCTCGAAGGCGTCGCTGTAGCTCTTCAGCACGAGGGGGACGCCGTCGACGAGGTCGTCCACGGTTGTGCCCGCCATGTCGAAGACGGCTAGCCGTATCAGGGGCATCTCCTAGACCTCCTCGACGATCTCTTTCAGGGGCTTCCTGGATGTTTTCTCGGTGAAGCCCCCCTTGCCGGGGTAGCCGAGGGGCGTCACGGCCACCACGTTCTCGTCGTCGGGGAGCCCCAGAGCCTTCTTCACCTCCGTGTTCTGGAAGTCCCCTATCCAGCAGGTGCCCAGCCCCTCGGCTCGCGCCGCGAGTATCAGCTGCGTGAACGCGATGCTGATGTCCATGATGAACGACATGTCCCCCATGTAGCCGCCCCTGCTGAAAGACACCTTCCATCCTGTGGCAACGATCACTATCGGCGCCTGGTCTATCCACGTCTGACCCCCGCAGGCCTGGGCAACCCTACGTCTCTTCTCGGGGTCCTTAACCACGTAGAACTTCCAGGGCTGCCTGTTGCTGCCGCTGGGCGCAATCCTCGCCGCCTCAAGCACCCGGCTCAGAGACTCCTCTGGGACGGGATCTGCCCTGTACGATCTGATGCTTCTCCGGGTCCTGATTACCTCGTAGAACTCCATCTCATACGAAGATGCGTCTCCCAAATTATATACTGTAGGTATGAACAGGTTGTTCTAGGCGTATGCGCCATATTTTCATAACAGATCAGCAGAAACCTATTCAGGGTAACCCTTGAAGCCGACTAAGCACACGTTCCCCCTCCTAACCCTCGTAATGCTACTCGCCGCGGCGTCCATAGTCGAGTGGGAAGAGCCGCCGGAGATAGTTGAGCCGCAGGGCGTTGAACCTGTCTTCACCGGGTTCAGGAAGGTGGACGACTACCCCCTCTACGTGCTACACTATAACGGTAACTATGGTTTCAGCGAGTACCTCGCCACAGGCGAGACGCCCCTCACGGGAGGCCTCTACAGGCCGGGGTGCACCGTGTTCACGGCCTCCGGCGGAGACGAGACGCTGATGGGGAGGAACTTCGACTTCCCGAGCAACCCGGCGCTGCTCCTCTACACGGACCCGCCCGAAGGCTACGCCAGCGTCTCCATGGTGGACCTAGGCTACTTCGGCTACAGCTTGGACAGCCTACCGCAGGAGGACGACCTGGGCAGCCTCCTCACGGCCCCATACCTGCCCTTCGACGGCATGAACGAGAAGGGGCTGGTGGTGGGCATGGCGGCCATCCCCGAGGCCCTTGCCCCTGTCTCCGAGGGTAAGACGACCATAGGCGAGATCCAGGCCATCAGGCTGCTCCTCGACTACGCGGAGGACGTCGACGATGCTCTCACCCTCCTCGAGGAGTACAACGTCGAGATGACTACACCGCCCATCCACTACATGATAGCCGACAGGTCGGGCGAGTCTGTGGTCGTCGAGTACCTCCGAGGCGAGATGCATGTGATCAGGGAGGAGAAGCCGTACCAGGTGATGACCAACTATATAATACAAGGCGCCCAGACGGGTCAAGACGCGCCGTGCTGGAGGCACAGAGCGGTCCACCGGGGACTCGAAGGTTCCAGCGGCGCCTTGTCGGCGGGTGAAGCCATGGATCTATTATCCGAGGCTTCACAGCCAAGCACCATCTGGTCCATAGTCTACGAGACCTCGACGGGAGAGATACACGTGGCCATGGGCCGCAGCATCGAGAGAATCCACACGTTCAGCCTGAACATGACCGGGGGAAGCCCCTAAGACAGTGCATAGTCCAGTGCGGCCTCGACGTGGATGCCCACGGTGTCCAGCACTGCCAGCCCCGTGTCATCCTTACCAATGATGAGAGGCAGCTCGGTGCACCCCAGGATGA
>CAZQOX010000311.1:0-1933 GCA_964594895.1 uncultured Candidatus Bathyarchaeia archaeon | reverse complement strand
CGATGGGAGTCATGGCGTTGAACATGCCGAGGGCCAGGTTGGCGAAGGCCTCTCCCAGGGTGGAGCCGGTGGCCTCGACGAGGAGGTCCGCCAGCGGTCCCCCCTCCGGGTAGGTGAAGCCTGTCATCACTCCCACTCTATCGTGGACGGGGGTTTATGGGTTATGTCGTAGACGACCCTGGTTACGCCGGGCACCTCGTTACCGATCCTGCTGCTGATACGCTCCAAGACCTCCCACGGCGCCTTGCTGAAGCTGGCTGTCATCGCGTCGACGCTCTCGACCAATCTGACGGCTATGGTCCATCCGTACGCCCGCTCGTCGCCCTTAACCCCCGTGGTCTTGGTGTTTGTCAGCACGGCGAAGTACTGCCAGAGCCTGTCCCTGAAGGGGTGTGACTCCACCTCCTCGCAGACGATGGCGTCCGCCTTCCTGACCGCATCCAGCTTGGCCTCCGTGATGGGGCCTATTATCCTGACGGCCAGCCCCGGCCCGGGGAAGGGCTGCCTCCACACAAGCTCCACAGGGAGCCCCAGACGCTCCCCAAGCCCCCTGACCTCGTCCTTGTAGAGGTCTCCTAGGGGGTCGATGACCTCCTTGAACATCATCTGATGGGGCAGCCCACCCACGTTGTGGTGGGTCTTTATGGTGTCGCTATTCCGGGTCAGCCCGGACTCGATCCTGTCGGGGTAGATCGTGCCCTGGATGAGGTACTCGGCCCCGAACCTCCGGGCCTCATCCTCGAAGACCCTGATGAACTCCTCCCCTATGATCTTCCGCTTCTCCTCTGGGTCGACCACGCCCTCAAGCCTCCTGAGGAACCTCTCCCTCGCATCCACCACCACAAGGTTGAGGCCCCTGTCCTTGAAGGCGGCCTCCACCTCGGCGGACTCGTTCGCCCTCATGAGGCCCTGGTCGACGTGGACGGCCATCAGGTTCCCTCCCAGGGCTTTCCCCGCCAGCGCGGCGGCTACGCTGGAGTCCACGCCTCCGCTCAGGGCGATGATGGCCTTCCCGTCCCCCACGGCGTCCTTGATCGCCCGGATCGCCTCCTCCACCCTGTTCAGAGGCTTCCAGTTGGGCTCGCAGCCGCAGACCTTGAAAACATAGTTCCTGAGCATCTCGTTGCCGTGCACCGTGTGGACCACCTCGGGGTGCCACTGGAGGCCCCAGATAGGTTTCTCGATGTGCCTCATGGCGGCGACCGGCGCCCTGTCCGTGTGCGCCATGACTCTGAAGCCCTCCGGCGCCTTGAAAACCGTGTCTCCGTGGCTCATCCACACCTGCTCGCAGGCGTCCAGCCCCTCAAGCGCCCCGACGGGCTCATCGATGTAGGCCTTGGTCACACCGTACTCCCGGGCCTTCACCAACTCTCCGCCATGCATCGCGGCTAGGAGCTGAAGCCCGTAGCAGAGCCCGAGGACCGGGACCCCCATCTCGAGTATATCGGGGTCGAGGGCGAGGGCATCCTCCGCCTTGACGCTGCTGGGGCTCCCCGAGAAGACAACTCCCTTCACGTCCATCACCGAGCCTAGAGATTCAACCTCGGCTCTCGTCGCGTCGCTGGGCAGGATCTCGCTGTAGACGTTCATCTCTCGGACCCTGCGTGCTATGAGGTGGCAGTACTGGCCGCCGAAGTCTAGGATGGCTATCCCGTCGGGTCGTGTCTTGGGGGTCATTGGCTATCATGAACAGGGGGGCTGTTTTAATGTTTTTGTTAAATAATCGTGCAAGTTTACATAGATATTTCATGTTTAATACCCGAACGCCTTATCTGGGGTCCTTCCCGACAAATAAACATGGAAAAAGCGACAGGCGTCAGGGTCCTGCAGATTGGGAACGCGTTGAGCTTCGCGGCCGTGGTCGTCGTGAACGCCTTGGCCAACATCCTGCCGCTCAACAACGTGACAACCGGCGAGCTGTCAGACAGCTACC
>CAZQOX010000310.1:0-1957 GCA_964594895.1 uncultured Candidatus Bathyarchaeia archaeon | reverse complement strand
CGATGTTAGGTTTGATGACCCTGGAGACGTAGTCTTCTCTGAGGTCCTTGTAGATATCGTTGACTCTGCTTGGGTCCAGCCTGAAGTTGACTGCGACCGTCGTAGAGACCTCTTGTAGGTCCTTCGTAGCGGTTGACTCAGTGGACTCTGCCTTCTGTATCTGGACGTTCATAAAAACCACCGTCTGGCTGAACGGCACCTTGTAGTTCAGGCCCTCCTGGAGCACCGTGTCCTCCACTTTACCGAAGGTCACCAGGACGCCCCTGTACCCTGACGGGACTCGTACAAACACGGATGTCGCAACGACAAGTCCGATGACGGCGATCACCGCAATGACGGTTATCACGCCTGTGAACCGTCTTGCGGCGTTCGAGACTGAGGGGATATCGTATCTTCTTCCCCCGAATTCGGTGTTAAATATGCGCATTTCTTCATTTCTCCATGATGTTTGTTCAGTTGAGCGTATCGAGCTTATTTATAGTTACTTCAGAATCACTTCAGAATTGTATTACCACATGAAACAAAGAAATTCATGATTTGGTAGATTACTCTGGTTTACAGACCTTACATGGTCTCCAGAAAATCCTGAGGCAGCTGAAGAAGGCACGTGCTAGGGCCCTATATAACCTCCCAAAAACAGTATGGTAAACTAAAGTTTAACAGATATCCATTGACCCATCTCATGTAAAAAATGAATAAAGTGATCTCAGAGAACTCATTTTAATAAATCATGATGCGTTTCAGCGGTACAGGACCGACAATAGACACACCCTAAACCTGTATCTTCTTTTCTACATAGTCCACTATGGATTTGAAGAACGGGTAGCCGTCACCGTATTGGTGCGGCTGCCTTTCTCTGGTCCACTCCGGCATCAAGTAACCATAGTAGGCACGCTCAGGGTGAGGCATGAGCCCCAGCACCGTACCCTCCGGGTTACAGATGCCCGCGATGTCGTGGTAGGCTCCGTTCGGGTTCTCGGGCCAGTCGAGCTCAGGAAATGAGCCGTCCGCCCTCACGTACCGCCACACCAGCATGTCCATGTCGATGAGCCGCTCCAGCAGCGTCTCCCGCCGCTCCGGCGGGAATATGAACCTTCCCTCGCCGTGGGCCACGGGGCACCGAAGGGTATAGCCGGGCTCCAGCCCCGCCATCATGCCGCAGTTGCCCCCGCCCACGTACTTGATCCTTATCCACCTGTTCTGGTAGCCCCTGGTGCTGTTCCCCAGCGCCGCCTCCGGGTAGATGCTCCGCCCCTCCCAGCCAGGCAGGAAACCCATCTCCACCAGCTGCTGGAACCCGTTGCATAACCCGATCACCGGCTTCCCCTCGTCGACGAACGCCTCAAGCTCTCCGCCGATCCTGTACTCGCACTCCTTCGCCCAGATGGCGCCGCTCCGCACGTAGTCGCCGTAGCTGAAGCCCCCCGGGAACACGAGCACGTCGTAGTCCTCCAGGTTCCTCTCCCTGAACACCCTCTGAGTGTGGACCAGGTACACCTGGACGCCCTGATCCCTGAAAGCCCTAACCGTCTCCGCGTCGCAGTTGGTTCCCGGGGCACGCATCAGCAGCACCCTGATGTCCTCCCGCCTCACCGCCTGGCCTCCAGCGGCGTCTTCCACGCCCCGATCAGCGTTTCTAGATCGATCTCGAACAGCGGCGAACCGTCCTTGGTCACCGTCAGCGCCTTCCCCTCCTTGACCGCCCCCACGCAGGCGTAGGGTGTGTCTCCCATGACCTCGATGAACCTCGCCGTGTTGGCCGGAGGCACCTCAACCAGCAGCCTCCCGTTGCTCTCGCTGAACAGCAGCACGTCGTCCCTCATCCCCATGGAGACCGGGACCTTGCCGACGTCCAGGTCGACTCCGAGGTCGCCCGTGAACGCCATCTCCGCCACGGCCACAGCCAACCCGCCCTCGCTGCAGTCGTGGCACGCCCGCACCATCCCCTCGTCCATCG
>CAZQOX010000309.1:0-1959 GCA_964594895.1 uncultured Candidatus Bathyarchaeia archaeon | reverse complement strand
TGTGGTAGGTGGTGAGGCCGAGGAACCCTCCCCTGATGTGCTCGTCCCAGTAGGGAGCACGCTCCCCCACCATCATGTGGGGCATGAAGACGAGGCTGCCGCTGCCGATGGGCACCGTCTCGGCGATCCCGTCGAGCTGCTTATAGGCGTCCTCCCCCGTCTCCCGCTCCTTCTCCTGGGCGCCGAGGGTGTCGCGGAACCAGCGGACGCAGTAGCCGGCGGTGGCGATGCCAGTGAAGCTGTAGAGGTACTCGCGGCCGTTCACAACGTAGGGGAAGTTGATCATCCGGGGGCTGAGCCTCGGCTTATGACTGATGAAGCCGTTGCACATCGACGTCCCCAGCATGGAGGCCAGGTCGCCGTCCTCTATGGCTCCGCCGGCGAGGGCGCTGACGGCGGCGTCTATGCCGCCGGCGCAGACCGGTGTCCCTTTGGCTAGCCCCGTGAGCCTGGCCCCTGTGACGGTGATCTCGCCGACAGCCTCTTCGGAGCTGTGGATCTTCTCGGGGAAGAAGCTCCGTGGGATGCCTAGCTCCTCCATCATCTCCGTGCTCCAGCCGCGGCTGTGGATGTCGAAGACGCCGCCGATGTTGCCCGCGCTGCTGTAGTCGATGTTCTCCTCGCCCGTCAGCTGCCTTATGATGTAGGCGTTGGGGGTCTCGAAGCGGTGTATCTTGGCCCAGTGCCCCGGCTCCTTCTCCCTTATCCACAGCATCTTGGTGTACCCGTAGTAGGGGTCGATGACGTTGCCGGTGGTCTCGAAGACGGCTTCCCTGCCGATCCGTTCCTCCACCCACCTGCACTCGTCGGTGGCTCGGCGGTCGGCCCAGATGAGGCAGGGCCGGATGGCGGTGTAGTTCCTGTCGACGGGTACCCCACTGCCGCCGTAGAGGCTGCTTATGCAGGCGCCCGCGACGTCTCCCGGGTCTACGCCTGATCTCTCGATGGTCTCCTTGATGGTGGCGTAGGTGGCCTCGGCCCACACCTGGGGCCACTGCTCGGCCCAGCCCTGCTTGGGGGTGAGGACGCCGTACTCCCTGAAGCTGTTGGCCTGGACCTTTCCCTCGGGGTCCACGAGCACCGTCTTCGTGCCCATGGTGCCTATATCGGTGCCTACGAGGTAGCTCATGTATGTGAATTGATAGCCGGTGTTATTCAAGAATTTCTTCCGGGAGCTCGCCTCTCTCCACCAGGTCTCTGAGATTGCCGATCATGTTAGGGCTTATCTGCAGGTACTTCCTGAACGTCGACACCGCTTTCTCCTTCAACCCCCTCTCAAGCTGGGCTGACCCAAGCTCCATCCAGGCGTCCATGTAGGAACGGTCGGCACGGCTCTCCAGGAACCTCTCCAGCTCCCCGAGGGCCTCTACCTTGTCTTCTCCTGAAGCTTGGTCAAGCTCCCTGACCAGCGACCAGCATCTGAGCATGTTCCTCCCAGCCTGAAGGATTCTCCCCAGCTCCTTCACGGGCTCCACGTGGTCCTCGACTGAGATATCCACCACGACGTCGGTTCCTCCCCATCCTCCGCCCTCCTTGACGACCATCAGCCGCGCGCTCACCTTGCCCCTGGTGTCCCCGCCAGCGTCGTCACCGGCCTCGAGGGCGGCGTAGAGCCTGTCGTACAGTGGGCCCGTCGTCGCGGTGAACGCCTCGGTCATTCTCTCGACCACCTCGGGACCCACAAGTATGTTGCCTTGGCAGGCGTAGTCGTCCCTGACCCTGTGACCCGCCCACTTGGCACATCGTTTCCCTGTGAAAGGCTGGGCCTCTCCGTCCAGGGTGATCATCCCCACCTGGCGGTGCTCAATGTCCTCGTCTATCTCTTTGAAGTGCTCCATGATCCGTTCAGGGGGCATGCCTTCGCCGAGTTTCTCGAAGAACAGCCTCCGGAAGGCCATGTTGCTCCTCGCCTGGGAGACTATGGAGCCTGTGCCTGCCTCGGCTCGGCCTACGCGCCCC
>CAZQOX010000308.1:0-1968 GCA_964594895.1 uncultured Candidatus Bathyarchaeia archaeon | reverse complement strand
GTCGAACACCTCCGGGTCGACCCAGCTCGGCTCCGTGTAAGCCGCGTCCCTCCACATAAGCGGGTCTATAGCCCTGATGGGGGTGTCTCCGAAGGCCGAGACGGGGGTGAAGTGGGTCTCCTCCGCCACAGCCGTGACGCCCTGGATCTCAGATATCCGGGCCATGAGGCCCTCCGTGTCCTCGCCCTCGAAGAGCCACACCGACGCGTCGGCGCCGACGCTTTGCCTCACCGCCTGCACCATGAAGTCGCTGGTGCTGGCGACGTTCCCGACGACCGATACGCTGTAGCTCATGATGAGGGCCACCATGAAGGTCGAGGCGGCGACCCTCTTCAGGTTCCTGCCGGAGCTGATGGCTGAGAACCTCGCCGCGTCGCCGGCGAAGAGTGACGCCAGCGCACCCAGCTTCGTCTGGAAGCCGGGCATGAACCTCAGGAACAGCTTGACGAAGCCCCAGAACAATAGTATCGGGGCGATGAAGCTCAGCAGGTAGTCCGTCCCCCACCACGTCGAGTACAGCAGCGTCACTATCAAGTTACCTTGGGTAGGCTCGAACATGTCCACCCTCAACCCGAAGTACAGCATCCCCATCTTGTACGCCCCGAAGAGGAACGCCACCAGCGCCGTCTGCCAATCACCCACGCCCTCATCCACGGATGCATGCTCCCTCAGGGCGTCGACGATGTTGATCCTGGTGGCCTCCTGGGCGGGCCTGTAGACCGCCGTCAACGCGAGCACCGTGCTGAACAGCAGGGTGGCCCCCAGGGTCAGCGGGCTGACGCTGTTCAGGACCTCGAGGAAACCCATCTCAGGGATTACGACCACGAGGACGGCCGCCCCAGCCAGCACCCCTACCGCAGCCGCCAGAACGCTCACTATGAGCCCCTCGAAGACCAGTATGTAGAGCACCTGCCTGTGAGTCAGTCCCCTGGTGAACAGAAGCCCTATCTCCCTGCGCCTCAGGTTGAAGACGACGTCGGAAACCGTCATCCCCAGGTACCATGCGCAGAAGAAGACGGGGATAGCCACGAGGACTGTGCTCGTCTTCATCTGGTCGGACAGCTGCGACACGGTTGTCAGGATCTCCTGGAGGTAGCTTCTGGGCGTGTACATGTACTCGGCGCCCTCGGTGTTGATGTCGTCCAGGATTCCCTGCAGCCTGTTTACTGATCCCTCTGTGTCCCAGGGGTTGATCAGCGCCTCCCTGTCAAGCATTATCAGCGCCTCGGTCGTCTGGTCCTTGGTCGGCCGCCTCATCTCCGCGAAGATGGGGTCAAGCAACTCCTCCAGGGTGCCCTCGGTCATGAGGATCATGTTGTACCTGGGTCTTCGGCTGAGGGCCTCTCTGCTCTGGATCAGGTCCCTCAGATAGACGTTGTACCTGCCCGTGCTGATGGTGAAAGCCCTCTCGTCCAGCGCCACCGAGCCCGCGACGGTGTAGTTACGATGCCTGTACTCGAACCCCGGCGGGTTATGCGGCGTATAGGTGTTGAACCTGACGGTCAGGGGTTCGCTGCCTTGGATCTGCGTCGCGTTCGTAGAGGAGGCGTCCACGTACACCACGCCATCCTCCAATGGGCCCGCGACGGACATCCCATCATAGAGCGACGAGTCGTCGGGCAGCGCCAACAAAACGGTGTCGATGGTGCCGTTGATCTCGGGGGACATTAGCTCTACGTTCCACCTGATGAAGTGGTCCACACGCTCGACGCCCTCGACCTTGCCGAAGATCTCGTCGATCTCGAAGTAATGGGTCTTGGAGACGTTCTTGTCCGGCGCGCTGCTTATTACGTCGACGTACGCGGACTCGAGGGTCTGGTCGAGTATCGTCACCCCTATCGCGTCCGCTCCCTGCAGGATGCCGCTGAACAGGGTCGCCGCCAACGCCACGCTGAGGAACAGCGACAGGAAGAGCCCTCTCCCTCTCACGATGCGTTTGGCTGCGTAGCGGAACATCTCTTACACATC
>CAZQOX010000307.1:0-1970 GCA_964594895.1 uncultured Candidatus Bathyarchaeia archaeon | reverse complement strand
TTCAGGGACTACCGTGGCGAGCAGGACATGATGGGCCACACACTGCACGTGACCAACATAGCCGTCGTGGACGAGTTGGCGGCAGCCGCCGAGCTCGTGAAGGGAAAGGCCGAGGGCGTCCCCGTCGTGCTGGTCAGGGGCTACGACTACCCTGAGGGAGACGGCCGTGCCTCAGATCTCATAAGGCCTCTGGAGGAGGACCTTTTCCGCTAGGGTAGCTCTTGACATTGCCCTTATAGTAACAGTTTTAGCGAGCCGCGACCGAAATGAGATGATACCTTGAACGACGAAGAGGATGCACTACCAGTCCGGAGGCACTCCAAGGACAACGAGCTCACCATAGAGCTTGACGACGACCTCAGACGGTACCTCAGCTTCCTTGAACGCATCAAGCACATAAAGAACAAGGAGGAGGCGGTGCTCGCGGCGCTCCGCATCTACAAGAAGCTGAACATGCATGACTGGCTCCCCTACGTCTACAGGAGCGGCACCGAGAGGCTCCTCATAGTCGACCACGGCACCTTCAACGACATACTGAGCACCATGTCCGAGTCGCGTCTCTACGACGTGGCCAGGGCGACTGCGCTCAAGAGGAAGGTGCTCCGCTCCGCGGACCCGAACATGGACCTCACAAGCGTCGACAACTGGGGCATCATTCTAAGCGAGCTGGAGAACCTGGGCTGGGGGAGGTTCACCAGGGACGGCAGCGAGATAGTGGTGGAGTTCCTAGGCGTTCCGCTGACCTTTCTAAGAGGCTACCTCGAGAGCCTCTTCAGGGTGGAGTTCCAGACCCACGTGGTTAGAGGGGGCGAGCTGATCATACTGCACCCCGTCTGAGTGTTCGGCTGAGACTAAATACCCGTGCAGGGGCACCTCTTGTATGGGCCGATAACGACGGTTACCTCCGAATACGATATGCCGTCGATGTTCAGCTCCTGCTCCAGGAACTGTTTCAGCTCCTCCATGTCCTTGAAGATGACCTCCACGAACAGGTCCACGTTTCCCGTGGTCCTGTAGAGCACCTGGACGTCCGGGTTTTCCTCGAGGTGACCGACGACGCTCATGAGCTTGCTGGCGTTCACACGTAGCCCGATGAACGCCTTCACTATGCGGCCTATCCGGTGGTAGTCGAGGAGGAGGTTGAACTGCTTGATGATCCCCTCCTCCACCAAACGGTTGACGCGCTTCCGCACGGTGGCGTCGCTTACCTCGAGTTCCTTCGCTATACCGCTGTATGGTTTCCGGGCGTTCTGGCTCAGGGATCTAATTATCCTCAAATCAAGACGATCTAATGACATTTTCTCGTTTGTCTCCTGTTAAAAGAAGGTATATTTCATGAACGTTTTTACTATTTTTGTACAATTTTTTCCATTCCTTCTTTTAAATATAAAATGAAGGAAAACCTATTTATGTGTCTCGTTTTCCAAACAAACGGTCCTATATCAGTTATGAAAAGGTATGTTTTCCATATACATGATATACGGAATCCGTATTTTAAATATTCCATTATTCATTTGTATGTGTCCCGTTTCAGTATTATTGGAATGGAAATGAACTACAACGAGTTCGTAAAACAGGTACCTAGGACAATGAGGGGGCCTCTATCCGAGAACCTGATAGATATGATCCTCGAAGGTGACGAGAGCCTCGCTATTCCGCCGTCCCTGGCGAAGACCATTCTCCACTACTGGCAGAGAGACCAGCTGGACAGCGAGGCGGGGCTGACCAACCTGCTGAAGGCTACATTCGAGGCAGACCCGGAGAGCACCCTCAAGGTGATAGACACCTTCGATCTGAAGGAGCTCAGGGTGGCTCTCCAACCAGCGTAGACGCCCACTGGGAGTAGAGCTGTATGAGAAGCTTCGGAATAGAGTTCGTGCCCATGGAGCTGTTCTGGAAGACCACATACTATGCCATGCAGGCCGAGAAGCTGGGCTACGACAGCGTCTGGATCACCGACCACTTCAACA
>CAZQOX010000306.1:0-1972 GCA_964594895.1 uncultured Candidatus Bathyarchaeia archaeon | reverse complement strand
CTTCCGCAACGAGTGGTCTAGAACCAATCAGTCTATAGAAGAACTGGAGCTATACTTTGAGGACACCCTTGTCTGGGGGGAGCCCGTCAGGATTAGCCGGGCGAAATATTTCGCTGTCACGGTGCACATACCCTTCGACCCGGTCCCAGGAAAGAGATATGATGTAACCTTGGTGGCACACTCGACCTCAGGCCTCAACTCGACGTACACGGTGCGAACTCTGTGCCAATTCATTAGAATACGATGATTCCTCCGATGAGCAGCCTCACGCCGATCCCATCAACAAAATCTGAAGCTACAATAGCCGCGTACAGCGGATAAGTGTCGGTGAGTTGGCGATGGCTCGGGAAACGGGTCCTACTGATCAGCCTCTCTACGCCGCTGCACCCGTTTGTCTCGGGGCTCGAGAAAAGCTCGTAGATGAACCCTGCGTCCTCCTCCGTAAATTGCCTCAGAATGAGTGTCTCCGTTTCAAGCCTGGGCGTCTCAATGGGGTTCAGACCCATGACGTGGTTTCTCAGGTAAACGTGCCTGGAGGCGGCTCACGGATTACGATGTGACCTGCCACCGGTTATATCTGGAAAAATCTTATTCGCGTCTCCTCCAGACGAGCCTGCATAGGCCGTCCCCGCTGAAAGTCTTCTCGCGGGTCACAGTCCACGCCGGGTTGAACCCCTGCCAGAACGCGTCGTCCGTGACGCCGCAATAGACGTCCCCGAGCTCCTCGGCTCTTCCGCCCAGCTCGGCGAAGGCGTCCCCCAGCGGGCAGTAGCTGTACTCGACCACCTTCGTGTCAGGCTCATCCAGCGCAACGCCTCCAATCCACGCCAGCGCGTACAGGGGGCCGTTCTCGTCCCTGTGGTTCCTCCACGTGTTCTCGACGCCCCGGGCCTCGCAGCTCTTCCTCGCCTTCTCCCCGGAGTCCCTGCTCATCTCCCGGACCGCCTCACGGATCACCCGCCTGCCTTCCTCCTCGCCTAGATGCTCCATGAGGGCCTCCGCCATGTACACGTAGACCTTGGCGCGGCTGGCCTCGAAGCCCTTGATGATGTCTCCTCGGCTTAATGGCTCCATGAAGCCTCAAATACCACGTGCAGAGTTAAGGCTGTTCCTCGGCGGGCGTCCTAAGGCGTCGCCTTGATGCGCTTCTCCCTTCTCTCCGCCAGGCAGAGGGGGCACTCCAGCCGCTGATCGTAGCCGCTGGGGTAGTTCTCGACTAGCCCGTGCACCGGGCACTCGAACTGGTAGTAGGGCAGCTCGCCCCTCCAGCCGTCCCTGCTCTTGTGGCCGGTGTAGACGTAGCCGCTGAGCTGCATCTTGAGGCGGTTGAGAAGCTTGATCCTCTTGTCCATGGTTGCTCCCACCACCATTCTGATTTATCTTTTAATGAAGATGAGTCTGTATCCAGAGACTACATAATAAATGGATCAGTGTTCCATATACCCTGGCTCCACGGGATGGAGCCGACTTCGATCATTGGAAAGAGTCATTAACAGGCTGAGACAAGATTCAGTGTCTAAAATGACGGGTTTCGTGGACGCAGCCGACATACTGGAGGGCAGGTACGAGGAGGGAGCCGAGGTCAAGCTCCGCGGCTGGATATACACCAGCAGGAGCAGCGGAGGCATCCAGTTCCTCGAGCTCCGAGACGGGTCAGGGGTTATCCAGTGCACATTGAACAGGCGCGACGTCGACGAGGAGACCTTCGACGAGGTGGAGAAGTACCCCATCGAGACCGCCCTCGAGCTGAGAGGCGTCGTCAAGAGGGACGACCGCGCGCCGGGTGGATGGGAGCTCAGGGTGAACGGCGTCGGCGACGTCTACGTGGCGAAGCCTGACTATCCCATCGTCAAGAAGGAGCAGGGCCTCGAGTTCCTGATGGACAACAGGCACCTCTACATCCGCGAGCCCAGGCTTCAGAACATATTCCAGATAAGGGCCAAGTTCCTTGAGGCCGCCCGGGACTGGTTCA
>CAZQOX010000305.1:0-1990 GCA_964594895.1 uncultured Candidatus Bathyarchaeia archaeon | reverse complement strand
CTCGGCGTGGGTAAACGGCTCTACGAGCACTGGTTCAAGGTGTCCCGGGAGAAGGCCGTCAAGACCATGCGCATGTACACGGGCGTCAGGAACGTGGTCAGCAGGGGCCTGGCGGAACGGTACGGGCTGAGGATGGCCGAGACCTTCAGGGGCACCCTCATGAAAAGCGACCCGGGGAAGGTTGACGCTGAGTACGGCTTCAGACGGGTCGCGGACCATAGTATAGCCACCGAGCTGCTGATGAGGCACAGCGCCGAGTGGGGCGGATGGCTGGTCATGAACCGCACATTCTACAAGCTGTCACCTGAGCTCTGCGTCCACCTCGCTGAGAGGGGCATGGTCTACATGGACCCGGACACCGAGAGCGTCATCGCCATGGGCGCGAGGTTCATGCCTGGACACGGGCTATACATAGGCCTGTTCGCCGGCGACGCGGAGGCCTGCCTGGGCTTCGCCATGGAGACGGCGGTCCAGCGAGGAATCGAGAGACTCCACTGCCTGTTCCCGTCGCACATACCGGGCGTCGAGGAATCGCTGACCGGCTTCGGTTTCAGGCTTGAGCCGGCGGACTTCATAGTATTGGAAGTCCACCTAGAATAAAACATGCTACAGGGTTGTTCTCAGACCTTCTCCCAGACCAGGTGGGTGCTAAGCTGTCTGCCTCCGACGAGCATCAACGGCGTGCTCAGGGTGAGCCGGCTACCCTCGAAACTGAACACTCGTTCCTGGCTAACGCCTACCCAGTTGGGGAACAGGCTCACCTCGATGTGGTGAACCACTGTGTCATCCTGGATCGTGTACCGGCCAGCGTAGGATACGTAGCCGTCTACCGCGGCGATCTTCTCCTCGGCGCTGCCTCCCCTGATGTCCCCGGACTTGAACCTGGGGCGTCCCTCCTTCATGAAGGATACCGACATGCACCCGTCGGGGCTGTAGAGGAGATACCCGGTGCGTTCGCCGCGCCTAACCAGTTCACCCTTCTCGTCCCTCGTCTCGACGGATACCAGCCTCCACGCCCCGACGAGCCTCTGTGATTCCTTGTTCACCGTTTATACCACCTTAGTCTAAAAAATGCTGTGCCGGCGTCTATATACATGTGATCGTCGCCTCCAAAGACTCGGTTAGGCGTCCCAACGATCTTCAGATCGGATTACATATTATGCTGAAACACAACGTCTACCATGACGTGACATGTTACTCAAGTGGCTTGGACACGCGAGCTTCCTCATAAAGACGCATGGGAAGAACATCTACATCGATCCGTACGTCGGCGACTACTCCGAGAAGGCCGACGTGGTCCTGATAACCCACGGCCATTTCGACCACTGCGACCCCGAGAAGCTGCAGATGATAAGGGATCCGGACACGGTGGTCCTCACCAGCGAACACTGCGCAGAAGGCATACCCGAGGGCAACGTGGTGACCATGGCGCCCGGCGACAGCGAAGACATAGACGGTGTGACGGTCCACGCCGTCGAGGCGTACAACGCCAAGAGGTTCAGGTCCCCAGGCGTCCCCTACCACCCGGAGGGGACCCAGGTCGGCTTCATCGTTGAGTCCGAGGGGAAACGGGTCTACCACGCCGGTGACTCTGACTACCTGCCGTCGATGAGAGAGCTGGGGGATATTACATTAGCCCTGCTGCCGATAATGGGGCGGGCGACGATGGACGTGGACGAGGCGGTGGAGGCGGCGATAGGGATCGAGCCGGAGATGGTCACGCCCATGCACTGGAGGGACTCCGACCCCATGGAGTTCAAGAGGAAGGTGGAAGCCAGATCGGGCCTCAAGGTAGTCGTGATGAAGGAAGGAGAGGAACTGACCCTTTAGGCTCGTCCAGCGGGACACATCTTCCGGACATCTTCTTTTACGACATCTTCAGACCCAAGTCATTGATAGTATAAAGAAAAGGGGAGACTATGCGCGCCCCCGGTCTGGTGGAAGCGCGGGTTCAGGATAGATTCGTTTCTCTATGGCACCGCACCGCCAC
>CAZQOX010000304.1:0-1993 GCA_964594895.1 uncultured Candidatus Bathyarchaeia archaeon | reverse complement strand
CCTTCCATGCTTCTTAAGGACATAACCTGCGCCGACGATTTTAATTGTGAACTTGAACATATCTTGAGATGTGAGTGTCCTCCCTAAACAGATAGCCAACTTCGCGGTGACCTACCGTTGCGACGGCAGATGCACCACATGCAACATATGGAAGTCGCCGCCGGGAGACGAGCTGACCCTAGACGAGATCAGAGGCTTCTTCCAGGAGAACCGTGGTCTGTTCAGAGAGGTAGAGTCCATACAGCTGACGGGCGGCGAGCCTTTCCTTAGGGACGACCTCCCCGAGATCATTGAGACGATAGACGGCTGCGTAAACGGCTGCACCTTCTGGGTGCCCACCAACGGGTTAAGCCCCGAACTCATCCTGGAGTCCACGGAGAGGGCTCTCGCGAAGCTGCGTACAGGCAGCCTAGGGGTAAGCGTCTCCATCGACGGCCTAGAGGAGACCCATGACAGGCAGCGTGGCATCAAAGGAAGCCATATTTTAGCGCAGGAGACCCTGAAGAAGCTCTCGGATCTCAAGAAGACTAGACCAAGGATGATGCTGTCAGTCGGCATGACGCTGACCCCTGAAAACCTCAAGGAGGCTCCGATCGTTCAGCGGGACACGTATAAGCTTGGAGCAGACTTCAGCCTACGGCCTCTGAACGTCAGCGACATCTACTACAAGAACGACGGCTTCGGGACAACGTACGACAAAGAAACCCTCTACAAGACGCTGAGGGCAGTGGCGAAGAACGCGTTGGACCGGCACGGTGTTCTGAGGAGCCTAACGACGCTGAGGTACCTCGCGGGCGTCCAGGAGTACATCGAGACGGAGGGCAGCCGCACGACGCCGTGCCACGCCTGCACCGAGTCTTTCTTCCTCGACCCCTACGGTGACGTCTACCCTTGCATCGTCATGGACAGCCGCCTCGGCAACATACGTGAGGAGTCCTTCTCAGAGATATGGGGGTCCGAGAAGGCCGAGGAGACGCGGATGCGTATCTCAGAGTTGGATTGCCCCCGCTGCTGGGTTGAGTGCGAGGCGTACCGAGAGATAGGGCGAACGTTGCCTGAGAAGCTGGGGATGTTCTTCACTACCGTTCTCGACAAGAGAAACCTTGGCCTGAAGCCCTACCCGAGCCTCTTGATGATGTGATACCCGAACTGGGTCTTCACAGGCTCCTTGGTTGTCTCCCCCACGTTCAGGGCGAAGGCCGCACGCTCGAAGGGCTTAACCATCTGGCCCCTCCCGAAGGAGCCGAGGTCCCCGCCTCTCTTACCCGAGGGGCATGTGCTGTGCCGTTTCGCGAGCTTGCCGAAGTCGGCTCCTTTCTCAAGCTCCTCCAGTATCTTCAAAGCCTGGCTGTGCTTCTCCACGAGGATGTGCGCCGCCTTGATCTTTGACGCCATTATTTGTCGGGGAATGATTGTGGCGGAGCCTGATAAGAGTATGCAGAGAAAATATGCTACTCGACGAAGGGTTTGCTGTGCCTCAGTATGGCGTCCACGACCTCGGGCCTCATCATGGTCTCAGCGGGCCTCTTACCCTCCATCAGGAGCCGCCTCATGACCGTGCCCCTGTAGTTCACGTGGTCCTCCTCGCCGTGGGGGCAGATCTTCTCGTTCTGCGGCCCCCCGCACTTCCTGCAGTGGAAGAAGTTCCTGAAGAAGATGGGCATCACCCCCAGGTCGGGGTAGTCATCGAAGATCTCCTGGGCCTCGAAGGGGCCGTAGTAGTCTCCGACCCCGGCGTGGTCCCTACCGACGATGAAGTGGCTGCATCCATAGTTCTTGCGGACGATGGCGTGGTGGATCGCCTCCTTGGGTCCGGCGTACCTCATCTCCATCTCCAGCGTCACGAGTGTGGCGCTGTTCCTGAGGAAATAGTTCTGGATGAGGGCCTCGTAGCTCTCGAGGATCACCTCGTCGGTGAAGTCCCCAGCCTTCTTCTTGCCTATCAAAGGGTTGATGAACAGGCCGTCCACGAACGATAGGGCGGTCTTCTGCA
>CAZQOX010000303.1:0-1998 GCA_964594895.1 uncultured Candidatus Bathyarchaeia archaeon | reverse complement strand
GTGACCATAGAGAACGTGGAGTGCGAGAACATCAGAGGCGGCAGGGTGGTCATCCACGGCGGATGCAGGGTCAACGGGAAGGTGGAGTACACCGAGTCCATCGATGTAAACCCCAACTCATATCTAGCGCAGGAACCCGTTAAGATCGTCTAAACGATCAAAAATGTCCGTGGAGGATGAGGGCGAGGAGGCCCCTCGGGGTCTGTTACAGAGGCTGCGATCCGATTTCGACTTCGTGCGGGGCAACTTCCTGGTGATGGTGCTGAGCTGGCTGTTCCTCGACCTCTTCACCGAGCTCTCCGGCACCTATTACCCGCTGTACGTCAAGGCTCTCGGCGGCACGGCGTCCACCATCGGTCTCATAGGCGCGATCCAGAACGTCGCCGTCGCATTGGTGCAGATACCAGGCGGCTACCTCACAGACAAGTACGGCCGCAGGTGGCTCATCGTGTCCATGACCTTCGTCGCCGCCTTCGCCCGCTTCTTCTACGCCTACGCGCCGAGCTGGGAGTGGATACTGGTGGGGGCGGCCATCTCCGGCTTCTGCAGCATCTACCGGCCTGCGTTGAACGCGATAGTGGCCGACTCCCTGCCCGAGGAGAAGAGGGGCATGGGCTTCAGCATCATCAACCTCATCTCCAGCGTCTCTACGACCCCCGCCCCCCTCATAGCGGGGTACCTGTTCACGCTGTACGGGCTTGTGCCCAGCATGAGGCTGATCTACAAGTTGGTGTTCATTGGGTTCATCTTTGCGGCGATCCTCAGGACAAGGCTCAAGGAGACGGTGGAAAACCCCGCCGAGATAAACGTCAGAGAGATACTGGGCGAGTACCCCGTCTCCCTGAGGGAGTCCGTGAACGTCTGGAGGCTGGTCCCGGCCGCGGCCTTCGTCCTTTTCCTCATCAGCGTGATAACAAGCTTCACCTCGGGTCTATTCCAGCCCGTGTTGGCCCTCTACATAGTGCAGGACCTGGGCGTAAGCGAGGTGGAGCTCAGCTACATCATGACCGCGCTCCCGGTGACAATGATACTGCTGGCGCTTCCGGCCGGTAAGATGGTCGACAGGGTCGATAAACGGGTGCCCATAATGCTTTCCTTCGTCCTGTGGGGCGCCGCGATACTGCTCCTCGTGTACGGCGACTTCTACAGACTCATACTGTCGATGATGCTCGTCGGGTTGTTGATGATACTGGTGAACAGCGCCACCTCGGCGCTGTCAGCGGAACTCGTCCCGCTGGAGCACCGCGGAAAGGTGAACGGCTCCCAGGGCTTCTTCGCCATGATAGCGGCGGCTCTGGGACAGCTGACGGGAGGCTGGCTGTACGACAACGTGAGCCACCAGATGCCGTTTCTCATCGAGCTCCTGCTAATCGTTCCACCGATAGTCATGGCGTGGCGCTGGCTGAAGAAGCCGGAGGCTGGGCCCCTAGACGAGCCCCTTCCCGGATAGGTAGCCGGGGAGCTCCGCGACGCTCCGCAGGATGCCGTGGGGGCCTGCCGAGCCGAGCCGCTGTATGCTCTGGGTGCCCGTGAGCACCCCCACCGTGTGGACGCCGGCGTTCAAGCCCTCCTCTATGCCCTTCGCTGTGTCGTCCACCTTCAGCACCTCGCCGGGATCGGTTACCCCGTGTTTTCTCATGGCGTGCAGTATCATGGCCGGGTCGGGCCGCGAGGCGCCCACCTGCTCGCTGCACACCCAACCATCTATCAGGCCGTCCCTGAGCCAGCCAAGATGCTCAACTATGGCCTCAGCGACCTCCTCGGGGAAACCCGTGGACGCGACGACTGCTACGCCGCGCTCCTTCAGGAACCTGAAGGTCTCTGACGCCCCCTCCACCTCCTTCACCCGCCCAGAGTTCGCGTTGAGTACCCCCAGGAAGTCCTCGTATATCTCGGGGGCCTTGTCGCCGCCCAGCTCGCTGATGACGGTCCACTTGTCCCTGCCCCGCTGCTCGTTGAGGACCTCCATGGGCACGTAGACCCCGTGGGCCTCGAAGG